>JANPKE010000457.1:0-7538 GCA_031425875.1 Nitrospirota bacterium | reverse complement strand
CAGCCCTGGTTCAACCGTGACGACGTGGCCCTCTTGGAGGAGTGACCCAGTTCGACTGATCCGTGGCGCTTCGTGAATATCGAGCCCCACTCCATGTCCAGTACCATGGAAATACCCTTGCATACGTCCATTCACCAAACCGGTCTTGTATCCGGCCTTTTCAAAACGCGCGCAGATGCCCTGATGAATCTTCATGCCATCCGCGCCATCCTTAATCTTGTCGATGGCGTCTTCCTGGGCATCCTTCACGGCGCCATACAACCGTCTGAGTTCCGCGCTCACCTTCCCGCGTATCACCGTGCGCGACATGTCGGCAAAGTAGCGACTCGTGGCCGATCGAGGGAAGACGTCAAAAATAATGCTGCGATGAGCCGGCAACGGTCCGCTTCCTTCATTGTGTGGATCACAGGCCTGCTCTCCCCCTGCCACAATCGTATGCTGGGCGATACAGTCCCGCTCCATGAGCTTCACGTTGACAAACTTTTTGATCCGTTCCGAGGTCACTACCTCGCCGTCGAGCCAGAGTTGCTCATCCTTGATCTCGGCCCGGCGTAACAGCGCGTGGGCTGCAGCCACAGCTTCTTCCGTCGCCCGCTGCGCGTCTTCGATATGACGCACTTCTTCCGCCGTCTTCACCACGCGCTGCTCATAAAACGGGTCCCGCTTTGGTTTGAGACTGTATCCCCGCTCTTGTAATCGCGCGGCATGGATGACCGGAAAATTCGCCGGCACCGAAAGACGGCGGATCTTGGACTCTTTCAACACCACATGGACGATATCGACTGCCGTCGAGTCTTTGATTCCCTGTTTCTTCGCCTTCTGTTCAATTTCCGAGTAGGACAACACTCGATCCACTGAGGCTTGGGCCCTGGCACGATCCATTTCCAGATCGCTCATGACCATCAACCGCTCACCTTTGATTTCCAGATAGATGAACGGGTCTGGCGCCATGAAGCGTGTGGCATAGTACAGATTCGAGTCATGCTCGCTGGCGGCAATAAACAGTGTGGCCACTTCTGCTTGGGGCGTCGTGGTGCGTTTCATATATGCATTAACTAGGCAAAGAGCGGCATTTTCAACATTATGAGCGGATGCTAACATGGGGGCGGAGGTCGGTCAAGAATAGTAGTCGGTCAAGAATCAAGGCTCTCAAGGCACAGCGGGAGCCGTCGATGGAGTCATGTCTCTCGGTCGCACTCCAGATTCTTCATCCGGCGTCACCAAATCGATCGGCAGGGTCAGCGTGTTCGTGAGAACATCGACGGCCAGTTGCGCCAACCCCGAGAGGCCGGATGCAAAGGACTTGACCGGCAAATAGGTGACCTCGGGATCTTCCAGCGCTCCCTTCGCAGTGAACATCGCCGTGGCGATGCCCTTGCGGTCCCCCGCAACGATTCGCCCAAAGAGCGGAATCGTCTTAAGGAATTGTGAGTATGACCCGAACGGACTCACGGCGACGGCCAGATCCAGCTGGTCTGTCGGCAAGTCGTAATTCCCGGCAGCGGTAATTTTCAGAATGGGGCTGTCGATGATCAAGTTTTCCGTCTGAAACATCCCATCTTGAATGGCAACGCTGGACGAAATTCTGTTGTATGGCAGCCCCTCCTTTTCAAGATCGACCTTCCCCTGCAACACAGCCGGGAGGTTTAACAGACTAATGATCTTCCAGACTGCCCGCTCATTCGTTTTCAGGATGCGACCATTTTCCAACAACAACTCGACTTTGCCGTTCAATGAAGGATAGACCCCATGCGGGTTGCGCCCATGCCCGCGAAGAACGCCGCTGAAGCGAATCTCTCCCGATGCGCTATGGACCTGCGCTTTGGTCAGCCGCAACAGGTCTTCAAATTCTACTCCAGTCGCCCTGAGTGACAGGTCGAAATCCGCCGGTGCTTTGGGGGGAAGTTGCACGACGAGCCGTCCGGCCACGTGTCCATGGGTGGACTCTCCGGAAAGACGATCGATATCAAGCACTCCGTCCTGAATATTGATTCGAGCGGCAAGCGAGCCGAATTTTAGATGCTTGTATCGGCCACGCGCCACGGTCACAGCCATGGTGACGTGGCTGGTCGCCGCCACCGTTTCGAGGAACTCCCGGATCGGAGTCCGCTCCCCCTTCGGAATCACCAGGCTCAAATCCAATTGGTTAGACTCGATCTTGCCGGTAACAATCGGCTTCGCCATCCAGTTTCGAACCGTGGCCTCTATGGCGACGTCACTCCCTTGAACCTTAAACGACAGCTGCTTGAGTTCGACCTCGTTGCGGGCAACCTTTACGCGGGCATAAAAATCTTGTAGATGCCCATCAATCCCTTTCACCAGCATCAGCCCGTTCGTCAGCCCCATCCATCCGGTCACCCGCCAGGTCTTCCAATCCGGCTCCTTTCCTTTGACATCAAGCGAGACTTCGATATTGCCCGCTTCAAGCCCACCTTTGGCTAGCCATTCGGGAAGAGTGGGTACCGATAACGTCCCGGTCGCCACGGCCATATCGATCAGAAAGCCATTCCCGAACTGCATGGTTCCCTTAGCTGGAATGGTCACCAAGGGCAAAACCAGCTCGATGCGATGCAGCTTGATGCTGGTAGACTGAGGCATCACCCCTTCAAACTCCACCGTGGCGCGCGGACCGACGGGTTTCGCAATGACCCCCAACGCGACTTTGGCCTCATCAAACACAACGGACCCTTGGAGATGCGGTCTCGCCGTCGAACCAGAGACGGCAATCGTTGAGCTGAGCACCCCCTCGAACGCACTTTGTTCAATCACCGAGGAACGAAACAACCGAACCATCTGCGCCGCATCGCCGCGCGTACGAATACCAAAATCCTGATACTGGCTTTGGGGTCCTCCAGTAACGGTACCGTGAACCTGCACAGCGGTTCCCCCAAGATGTCCGGTCACTTGATCGAACTGGGTGGCTCCATCGGCCAAGACAAATCTTCCCTGCATCCCTGTCACACGCTCCGGTACATTCACATGGGTGAAACTAACTTGACGAGCGGTGATCTCCCCACCTGCAAACGTGATCCCACCGGGCTGATTCAACGGTCCCACGAGGCGAAATGTGGATTGTGCTGTGCCTTCAGCGTCGCGGATACCGGCAAGCAACTGCGTGACTCGCTCCGCTTTCACGGTCCTCGCCAGAAACTCAACGAGCTGCGCTGCCGCCATCTCTCCCGTGATCTCCAATTGCAGCCACGGGCCTGCGTCGAGAAACGACACCTCCGCCTTTCCACCCGTGATCTGCATCGCCCCATACATGCCAGCGACCTTCGCAATGCGCACACGCCCAGTCTCGACCACCACCACCGCCGCGAGGTCTTTCGCGGCGATCCGATCATTACCGATCAAGCCGCGACCTTCGCTGACATGAAACTCTCCGATCGTCGAAAGTTGGGGACCCCTCGTGGCAGACCCGGTGAGCGTTGCATTCACCACTTGCACCTTCCCGTCGATCTGGCGATCAGCCAGCAGGGCTGGAAGCTGCGGATGGATCCAGTCAGGGGGAATGGTTTTCAGGAGCTGAGGCAGGGCAACCAGAGAACTGCTGAACGTGACGGCAAACGTTGGTTGAGGAGTCAGTAGGCCGGCTAGATTGGCCTTTCCTCTCAGTGTGATGTTATTCAAATGCGCGGTCATGTCTGACAGAACCATGTCATATCCAGACACACCGGGCATCACGCGAACGGTACTCTTAAGATTTAACGCCCCTTGAAGATGCTCAGAAACCGGCCTGGGGCCAAGAAAGTCAGCCGCGTCCAGGATGTTGAGATCAGCGGCGTCGATCTGTCCTTCAAACTGAAATCTTGTGGCCGATTCAGCGACCTCTTCACCAGACAACGACACCGAGGGTTCTGCTCGTTTCATCACACCGTCCAGTGACACAACCGATACGCCGGATGCTCCTTGATGAGCTGCTGACACATGGACCTCGGCGAAACCACGATCAGGCCGAACCAGCAACCTACACTCGACGTGCTCCGCCTTGAGAGACCGAATGCCATCAGGTCTGGCAGCATCAATAACCGTGATCGTTCCGTTGACGAGCGTCGCCTCTCTGATCATGAGTGTCCGCGCCATCATGTCCATCGTGTGCTGGTCGACATCCACGGGCCCGTTCAACTCATCGGAGATATTCCATCGACCGCGTTCGTTCCGCCGAAGCGTCAGCGTTGGCTCTTCGATCAACAATCGCTTACCAACAACTTGTTGCTTGAGGAGTGGCAGGAGGCGTAAGACCAAATCAATACGCTTCGCCGTCAGGACTACCTGCTCTGATTGAGGATCGTGAATCTTGACCTCGGTGAGTTCCACGCGGATACTCGGGAAAATCACAAACTTCACGCGATGCACGTCGATCTTTCTACCCAGACTCTCCTCGAGCTGTTCCAACACAAAATCTTTGAGATAGTCTTGGCCGGTCAGCTCCCTCGAAAATGAGAGAAACCCAACGGCCAATACCGCGAAGGCGAGTACAATCACAAGCGCAAGCCGAAGACGGAACACACCACCCCCTTCAGATTACGGACAGATCTGTATCGGCATCTTACCGGATCACTCACTCGAAATCCATGAACTCAGCGTTCTATAAGGGGTTTCTCCACTCCGATTTCATCGTTCCAGGACACCATACGTCCGATCGCTATCCAGACTTAAGACGGAAAAGATCCTCCCAGGTAAACACTACTTTTTGAGACCGGACAAGAGTGAGGCCTGATTTTGGCTTACGTGGGCCCCCGACAGTTGACAGCGACCAGACATTAGAACTACACATCTCCTATGGCGACTCATTCCCGTGCAGGACAACCAGCGCCCGCCTCAATTCTGGTGGATGTGGGAAAACTCCTCTCTGCCTATTCGACCGAGAAACCTGACCCATCTGTCCGAGAACAACGCGTGTCATTTGGTACATCAGGGCATCGTGGCTCTTCGTTCAAACGAAGCTTCAATGAAAACCATATCGTGGCGATCGCTCAGGCAATTTGCGAATACCGGGCTGCGCAGCACACTACGGGGCCGCTGTATTTAGGGAAAGACACCCATGCGCTGTCAGAGCCGGCATGTGCAACCGCCCTTGAAATCCTTTCGGCCAATGGTGTTGAGGTCATGATCGACAAGGACGGAGGCTTCACCCCGACCCCGGTCATCTCTCATGCCATCCTCACCTACAACCGAGGCCGAACCTCCGGTCTGGCCGATGGCATCATCATCACGCCATCACACAATCCCCCGGAAGACGGCGGTATCAAGTACAACCCGCCGAGTGGTGGCCCGGCCGATACACAGATCACGAAGTGGATCGAGGATCGAGCCAATGCCCTTCTAGCCGCCAACCTCCACGGAGTGACACGTCTTCCGATTGCACAGGCCCGACGGGCATCAACCACACATCAGCACGACTATATCGGGGCCTACGTGAACGATCTGAGCAACGTGGTGGATATGGATACCATCAAAGCCGCGGGGCTTAAGCTTGGGATCGACCCACTCGGCGGGTCCGGTGTAGCCTACTGGCAGCCGATTGTGGAGCGCTATGGATTGAACATCGAGGTCGTGAACCCAACAGTCGATCCAACGTTCCGTTTCATGCCCTTGGATTGGGACGGCAAAATCCGCATGGACTGTTCGTCTCCCTATGCCATGGCGAACCTGATCGCCTTAAAAGATCGCTTCGACGTGGCATTTGGCAATGATGCCGACAATGATCGGCACGGCATCGTCACTCGTTCGGGCTTGATGAATCCGAACCATTACCTGGCCGTCTCGATTGCCTACCTCTTTGCCAGTCGTCCCGGCTGGAAATCCTACGCCGGGATTGGCAAGACTTTAGTCAGCAGCAGCTTGATTGACCGAGTCGCGGCTAGGCTGAAACAGAAACTGGTGGAAGTGCCAGTTGGTTTCAAGTGGTTCGTCAGCGGACTACTCGATGGTTCACTTGGCTTTGGCGGCGAGGAAAGCGCTGGTGCCTCGTTCTTACGCCGTGATGGAACAGTCTGGTCGACTGATAAGGACGGCATCATCATGGATCTACTGGCCGCCGAAATGATGGCCAAGACTGGCCTTGATCCATCCGAGTTGTACCGAGCCCTCACGAACGAACTGGGCGAGCCGGTGTATGAACGGATTGATGCGCCTGCCACACCAGAGCAGAAAACCATTCTCTCTAAACTTTCGCCTGAGCAAGTGAAGGCCACAGAGCTGGCTGGAGATAGGATCGTGGCGATGCTCACCAAGGCTCCGGGCAACGGCGCAGCCATCGGCGGACTGAAAGTCGTGACGGAGAACGGCTGGTTTGCCGCCAGACCATCGGGAACTGAGGATGTGTACAAGCTCTATGCGGAGAGCTTCAGAGGAAAAGACCACCTCAAGCAGATACAAGTCGAAGCCCAGACACTCATCACCAAGGCCCTGGCGTCAGCCAAGTGAGAAACCAGCTATGTTTAAGCTGGGGAATACTGCGGCCCTGATCTGGGGTATCATCTTCGGATCGATCGGTACCGGCTTTGCTATCTATGGCAAAAGACAAAAGGCCATTGTCCCGTTGTGCGTTGGAGTGGCCCTCTGTGTCTTTCCCTACTTTATCGCGAACGTCTACCTACTCGTCTTTGTTGGAGTGGTGTTAATGGCAATTCCATATTTTGTTCGGGTGTGAAACCAACCATGATCCCCTCATTTTTCTAACATGAATGTTTCACCTGCTCTTCGCTGGCCCCTGCCGAAGCACGATTATTGGTCCACACCCTTTGCGGAATCGTTACTTCAGCATCTAGACCTTAGCCCCGGTCTAAAAATCCTCGATGTCGCATCCGGCCACGGCATTCCGGCCTTCTATCTTGCTGAGCAGGTTGGTCCAACTGGAGAAGTACTGGCCATCGATGTGAGTGCCGGTCAGGTAGCTCGTGCAAGAGCCATTCAAGGCTCACAATTACCATGGCTCCGATTCGCCTGTGCGGACATGCGTGCCCTGCCTCCTGATCTGCCGACCTTTGACCGCGTCACAGGCAATCTCTCTGTCATGTTCTTTCGCCCCAATCGGTTTGAAGCCGTGCGCGGACTCGTCGAACGACTTAATCCGGGAGGTCAGCTCGTCCTGACCTTTCCGTCCTATGGCACATTCGATTCGCTGTGGCAGCTGGTGGATCAGGCAATGATTCAGCAAAGGCTGATCACTGAACGAGAGCGATTCCAGGACTATCTGAAGGAACGTCCGTCAGTGCAAGATGGACGGGACTGGCTGGAAGCACTCGGTCTTGAACGGGTTGAGGCCATGGAGTATCGGCTTGAAGTGGCGACTGGCCCTGGCCATGAGTTTCTGCACCATCCCCTCCTCCGAGGTGGCTTTCTCGATGACGTGTATGAATGTTTTGAGGATCAGCGCCTCGCGGAGGATTTCATGGCCAACATCGCTCAAGACATCACTCAATTCACCCCGCTGGTTGCACAGCGCTGTGTGCTGTCAGGATGGAAACGGCCCTCAGATTAGAAGATCTGCTGCTCAGCGTGATATGAACTACGCACAAGCGGCCCTGACTCGA
>JANPKE010000456.1:0-7988 GCA_031425875.1 Nitrospirota bacterium | reverse complement strand
CCGAGCTTGTTCGCATCGTTGAAGTCCGGCATATCGGAGAGCTTGTTGGCATTCGCCAGCGGTGCGATGATCTTTTTATTGATCTGGTCGCCGATGTCCGGCTTGCCCTGAGTGCCACCATGTCCTTGAAGCTCGCACCCTTGGGAACCGTGATCGGCGAGTAAGGCTGACCGGCATACTTGTCACTGACGTACTTAATGAAGAGCAGGACAAGAACGTAGTCCTTGTACTGGCTCGCATCCATGCCGCCGCGCAGCAGATCGCAACTAGACCAGAGGGAGGAATAGAGCTCTGATTTTTTGATGGCCATATGTCAGCTCATCCAAGCCGAGTATGTCTGGGATTTAGCGCGGAAGGATACCGGCTTTCGGAGAGGGGAACAATAGGGAGGGAACGCGAAAGAAATGCTGCCCTTGGACAGGCTTAGGACGGAGCGCTCAGTGCTCAGCGAGAGGGAACGCCGTCAACGGTCGGTTCTGGGAGGTCACAGGGCTGGAGAAACAGACCTTGGCCGCATTGTTTCAGGACTGCGTCTGGTCGAGATCGAACGCTGTATGGAGCGAGCGCATGGCCAATTCGAGATATTTCTCATCGATGACGCAAGAGATCTTGATCTCCGACGTGCTGATCATCATGATGTTGACGCCTTCTCGGGACAGTACCTCGAACATCTTCGCCGCCGCACCGGAGTGCGACCGCATCCCCACCCCAATCAACGAGACTTTGGCGATGGCTTCCGTCACTGAGACAGACTTGGCCTCGATATCCTTGGCGACAGCCTGAATGAGCGGCACGGCCTTTTTGAGGTCGGCGCGGGGGACGGTAAAGGAGAGGTCCGTCAGGGCCGCTTGGCTGATGTTCTGAATGATCATGTCGACATTGATGTGCGCGTCTGCGACGGGTCCAAAAATTCTGGCCGCGATCCCCGGCTTGTCCGGCACCCCGATGATGGTAATCTTTGCTTGATTCCGATCCCCAGTGACCCCGGCAATGGCCGCCGCTTCCATGTCCGCATCTTCCTTCGTCACAAGCGTCCCCTTTCCTTCTTTGAAGCTGGAATTCACTTCGACCGGGACATTGAATTTCGCTGCAAACTCGACTGATCGCGTTTGGAGCACTTTTGCGCCGAGGCTGGCCATCTCTAGCATTTCTTCATACGAAATCTTGTCGATCCGCCTCGCCGCCGGCACGATATTGGGATCCGCCGTGTACACCCCATCGACGTCCGTGAAGATGATACAGCGATCGGCCTTCAAGGCCGCCGCCAGTGCCACAGCAGAGAGATCGGACCCTCCGCGGCCGAGGGTGGTCACATCAGATTGCTCATTGATCCCTTGGAACCCGGCCACAACCGGGATGACGCCCTGCTTCAAAGCGTCCTTGATACGATCCGCCGTGACTCGTGCTATCCGTGCTTTGGTATGGGCACTATCCGTAATGATGCCGACCTGGCGTCCCGTAAAGGACCGGGCATTGAGCCCTCGTCCCCGCAATTCCATCGAGAGAAGTGCGATGGTAATCCGCTCTCCGGTCGAAAGCAGCATGTCCAATTCGCGTTCGTCTGGAACAGCGGTCACTTCATGGGCGAGCTTGAGCAGTCGATCCGTTTCCCCACTCATCGCTGAAAGCACGACGACGACCTGATGTCCCTCCCGCTGCGTGTGAGCCACACGGTCAGCGACACGGTGTATTCGTTCGATCGTTCCAACGGAAGTCCCGCCGTATTTCTGGACGATCAACGCCACAGCCGTCAGCTTTTTGAGAAAAACTTATGGACGAACTTCGTGGCATCACGGGCAGGCATATTCATGGCAAAGGCGTCAGTCTCAGTGAATCGGCGGCCGACGGTCTCGGATCCCTTTCCGCCTCCTTCACCAAACGCATAGAACGCCGGGCCCTCGCTTCCTGCGGTGTGATCGCAGATCACAAGGAAACGATAAGGGCCTTGTTTAGACAAGCCTTCGAATAACGGACCGACGAGATAACGATCGAACTCTTCAATCCCCTGAACTTTGGCTTTGAGATCAGTACCGTGTATCACCTCGTCCGCTAACTTGGCATGCACATACACAAAATCTCCCTTGGCAAATTCCTCTAATGCCACGGTTGCCTTCGCATGGAGATCACCGTTTGCCAGCCGATCGGGGTCCACCGCATCCAGACCTGCACAGATCCCAACACCGCGATGAACGTCGTTGGTCGCCACGACCGCCCCCGTGACGTGGTATTTCTCAACCAAACTCGGCCACATGACCGCTCGTCCCTCGCCCCAGAGCCAGATACAATTCGCCGGTTTCTTCCCCGCGGCTATCCGTTCCTCGTTGAGAGGATGATCGCGCAAGATGAAATAGGCCGCATCCATCAATTGGCGTAGAATATCGGCGCCATCGCCTTTCGGTAAGGCCTCCGCGATGGATTGACCAAGTATCGTCTGCGGATCGGTGCAGATGGCTCGCGGCTTCCCCTTCACCCAGACCATCAGATGACGATGACCGGCTCCAGGATAGAACTGAATGGTCTCGGAACCGAGCTGTTCATTGATTGCCTCAATTAATTCACGGGCCTCTTCGGTCTCGATCAGCCCGGCCGTGGCGTCGTCCAGGATGACGTGCTGGCCCAATTTCTTGATTTCACCGCCCTTCCCACTCTCCGGCACCACGGTGACCATCGTGCAGCGATACACGACGTCCTGTTCCGTCCCGGACACACCCAAACTTGCCGCTTCAAGCGGTCCAGGGCCTGGATAAAACTTCTTGGGATCGTACCCGAGGATCGCGGTGCCGACCAATCCACCTCCTTGGTGCACTCCGTCGGCGGGAATCATCAGCTGACCCAACTCTCCGATCTGTGCCAAACGATCCAGATGGGGAGTCGCCGCCACTTGGAGCGGCGTCTGACTGCCCAGTTCTTCTTGTGGGTGATGGGCCATTCCACCGGCATGCACAATCACATATTTCATAAGATCCACACGTCTCTCAGACTTTCAACAGACGAGCCACGTCCTCGCGCGTCGCCTTGACAGTCTGTGGTTGTTTCGACACGCTGATTGCCGTATCGGCATCTTTTAAACCATGTCCGGTTAACGTACATACGACCGTCTCTCCTTCTCGCAAAATCTTGGCTCGATGCAATTTGGCGACGCCGGCGATGGACGCCGCAGAAGCCGGTTCACAAAAGACCCCTTCGGTGGCCGCCACCGTGGTATAGGCCTGGAGAATTTCCTCATCCGTCACCAGATCGATCGTGCCTGCGGATTCCTCCACGGTCTTCAAGGCCGTGGACCAGTTGGCGGGATTGCCGATTCGGATAGCTGTGGCGATCGTTTGTGGTTGTTCGACGACCCGGCCTAACACGATCGGAGCAGCACCAGCGGCTTGAAATCCCATCATGCGGGGCACCCTCGAAATCTGATTGGCCGCACGATATTCTTGGTACCCTTTCCAATAGGCTGTGATATTTCCCGCGTTCCCGACCGGCAACACATGAAGAGCCGGAGCCTCGCCGAGCTGATCGCATACCTCAAAGGCGGCGGTCTTCTGCCCGTCAATCCGGAATGGATTCACCGAGTTCACCAACTCGATATGCAGGGTGGCTGAGAACTCTTTCACAAGCGCCAGCGCCTGATCGAAGTTGCCTTCGATTTGAATCACCGTCGCTTGATGCATCACCGCCTGAGACAGCTTCCCCATCGCGATCTTGCCGGCTGGAATCAGCACGAAAACGGACAACCCTGCGCGCGCGCCGTAGGCGGCGGCCGAGGCGGAGGTGTTGCCGGTCGACGCGCACATCACAGCCCGCGCACCGCTTTCCACCGCCTTCGAGATGGCCAATGTCATACCACGGTCCTTGAAGGACCCGGTTGGATTGGCCCCTTCGAACTTCAGATAGAGGTCGACTCCTGGCGCGATGGCCTGAGCCAATCTCGTGGCCCGAATCAGAGGGGTGTTCCCCTCTCCCAGGCTGATCACAGGAGTCTTCTCCGTCACGGGGAGGAATTTACGATACTCCTCAATCACTCCGCGCCAAGGGTTCATCGATTACTCATCCTTGCCTTCAATACGAATCAGCGTCGGCGGCTCGGAGACGAACGCCTTCCGATTGATTTCACGCAACGCGGTCTGGACATCCCGCTCCTTCGCCACATGGGTCTTGATGACAATCGGCACGGTCTGTCCTTCGCGGCGCCCCTGTTGCACCATCGACGAAATACTGATTCCACAGCGTCCCAACTCACCGGCGATCTGCGCCAACACGCCAGGCCGATCTACAACGGTAAACCTGAGATAATAGCGTGAGCTGATCTCCTCCATCGACCTCAGCCGGAGCGGCCGTCGCTGATCCGGCTGAAACGACGCCACTGGTACGCGGCCGGCGCTGTTTTTCAAAAGATTCCGTCCGATCGCAATCACGTCGCTGACCACCGCACTCCCGGTCGGCATTGATCCGGCCCCCCGACCATAGAGAACGACGTCACCGACCGCATCACCGACAAGCTGGATAGCATTGTACACATCCTCAACCTGAGCAATCGGAGATGCCGAAGGGAGCATCGTAGGATGAACCCGCGCCTCAATCTCTCCATCCACCAGTTTCGCGATACCGAGCAGCTTAATCGTGAAGCCAAACTGTTTCGCGTAGGCGATATCGATCGGCGTGATGTTGGTAATCCCTTCCGTGTAGATGTCCTTGAAGTTGACCGGGGTTCCATAGGCAAGGTTGACGAGGATGGCCAGCTTGTGCGCCGAATCGATCCCGGCCACATCAAACGTCGGATCAGCTTCGGCATACCCGGCTCGTTGTGCGTCCGTGAGCACTTCTTCGAAACTGTGCCCCTCACGGGTCATTCTCGACAAAATATAGTTGGACGTCCCGTTGATGATGCCGTAGATGGATTCGATCGTATTCCCGGCCAAGCCCTCCGTCAACGCACGAATAACGGGAATCCCGCCGCCGACGCTGGCTTCAAATCCGACATCCACTCCGTTGCGCACGGCGGCGTCGAAGATTTCTTCTCCGTGAAGCGCCAGGAGCGCTTTGTTCGCCGTCACCACGTGCTTCCCGGCCGCGATTGCATCCAGGATGACGCGTTTAGCCGTATCGTATCCGCCGATGAGCTCAACGACGATATCGATGTCTGGAGCAGTCAGAACCTGTCTGCTGTCGGTCGTCAACACCCCGGCAGCCAAGGCTACACCACGTTCCCTGACAATATCCAGATCTGCCACGCGAACGAGTTCGACCGGGACACCGACACGACGTGTAATGAGGGCGGCATTATCGAGAAGGATTTTGGCGACTCCGATGCCGACCGTGCCGAAGCCCACGATCCCGACCCCGATACGCGATCTCATTCCTCATCCCCATTGAGCTTGAGGGCTTTACGGATTCCTCTGACGGCCTGCCTGGTGCGATGTTCGTTTTCTACCAATCCAAACCGCACATATTCATCACCGCCTTCACCGAACCCGATCCCCGGCGAAACGGCCACCTTTGCCTCTTTGAGTAAGAGCTTGGAAAACTCCAAGGATCCCATGTGGCGATAGGGCACGGGGATACGTGCCCACACAAACATCGTGGCCAGAGGCTTTGCGACTTGCCAACCGATCCGATTCAGCCCGCCCACGAGCACGTCCCTGCGTTTTTGGTACCGCAACACCGTCTCCTTGACACAGTCCTGAGGGCCATTCAAGGCAATCACACTGGCGATCTGAATGGGTTGAAAAATACCATAGTCCAGATAGCTCTTAATCTTTGCTAACGCGCCGACGACCTCTCGATTGCCCACACAAAAACCCACCCGCCAACCCGGCATGTTGTAGGCCTTGGACAAGGTATAGAACTCTACCCCGCAATCTTTGGCGCCCGGGACCTGAAGAAAGCTCGGGGCCTTATACCCGTCGAACACCAGGTCGGCATAGGCGAGGTCGTGGATGACGATGACGTTGTGCTCCTTGGCAAACGCCACGATCTTCTTGAAGAACCCCAACTCCACGACGGCCGTCGTGGGATTGTGAGGGAAATTGATCACGAGAATCTTCGGTCTCGGAAACGTCTGCCGATAGACGCGCGTCAGATCTTCGAAAAAATCGCTATCCTGACGGAGTTCGATACCGCGGACCTCACCACCCGCGATGATGAAGCTGTACATGTGAATGGGATACGTCGGCGTCGGGGTCAGGACAACGTCGCCTGGACCGATCAGGGCCAAGGCCAAGTGAGCGAGACCTTCTTTTGATCCGATGGTGACAATCGCTTCAGTCTCCGGATCCAGGTCAACATCGTAGTTGCGTTTGTACCACCCACAAATCCCGTGCCGCAGTTTCGTGATGCCGCGCGAGGCCGAGTAACGATGATTCTTTCCCTTGCGGGCGGCCTCTATCATCTTCTCGACGATATGAGGCGGGGTCGGTTGATCGGGATTCCCCATCCCGAAATCAATAATGTCTTCCCCACGTTGGCGAGCCTCAAGCTTGAGCGATTGAACTTGCGCGAACACGTAAGGCGGGAGTCGCTTGATTCGATAAAAACCTTCGCCCAACCCCATGAACTTCCTTTTGACTGGTTTAAACGATTCCCAACAACTCACTCATCCCGACAAAATGGGTGAAGGGATCCTGAAGGGCCCTATTCTAATGGAGGGCTTTGGTCGAGTCAATTTACCTAATTTTCTATGGGGTTCTGAAGTTGTCAGATGCGCCTGCTCCTCATCCGGTTCTTCACCGATCCGCGAACCCGTTCTTGCCCCCTCTCGTTCCTTTCTGCTACTACTATCGCTGGATTGACGGCTTTAGCCTATCTCACGCACTTGTTCTCAGGCTGACTGGATGTTGTAAGGAGGGGTGATGGCCCGGCTTGGTGTGAATATAGACCATGTGGCGACGTTGCGGCAGGCACGTGGAGGAACCGATCCAGATCCTTTGGCGGCTGCGGTGCTGGTCGAACTGGCAGGAGCAGACGGTCTGGTCGTTCATCTACGGGAGGACCGGCGCCATATCCAAGATCGAGATCTTCAACTCCTTCGCGAAATAACCCGCACAAAGCTCGACCTTGAAATGGCGGCCGACGAAGAAATAGCGAAGATCGCCCTGAGCATCAAGCCCGACCTTGTTACCTTGGTACCGGAAAAGCGACAGGAACTCACCACTGAAGGGGGCCTAGATATCGCCGGGCATCGTGACCGAATTCAGAGCATTGTGACTCTGTTACATAACGGTGGGATTCCCGTCAGTGTCTTTGTTGAGCCCGATCTGAATCAGATCAGGGCTGCGCACAAGGTTGCGGCTGATTTCGTGGAGTTGCATACCGGTCGGTACGCGAACGCCACCCGCTCTAAAGAAGCCGATGCGGAATTCGAAGCCATTACCCACGCCGCCAAGCTGGCCTACAAGCTTGGGATCGGCGTCAATGCCGGGCATGGACTGAATTACCGCAACATCAAACGCCTGACGCATATTCCCGAAATTGTCGAATACAACATCGGGCATAGCATCGTTGCACGGGCAGTTCTCGTCGGTCTCGTCCAAGCCGTAAAAGAAATGAAAGCCTTGCTCGGTTGACCTGAGGTCGTCGGCCCGCTTGGTCCGCCCGGTTACTACATTCGGTTCACCATGACCAAGATCATCACCGCTGCACAGATGCAGGCACTCGACCTCCGAACGATTTCAGAGGCTCATATCCCAGCGACCACGTTGATGGAACGCGCTGGGACGGGTGTCGTCTCCTGCCTTGAGCAGCGATGGGGACCCGTGAGAGGCAAGACGGTCACCGTCGTGTGCGGCAAAGGCAACAATGGCGGGGATGGATTCGTCGCCGCTCGACTCCTCCGTCGGCGCCATGCGAACGTGCGGGTCCTCGTCGTGACGCCCACGTCCGAACTGAGCCGTGATGCTGCCACCATGTATAAGCAATTTGTTCGTGGCGCAGGGAAATCCTCCGTCTACCTCTATGCGTCCAAGGTCCAGGCGCAGGCACTTCTACAAGATAGTGAT
>JANPKE010000455.1:0-7581 GCA_031425875.1 Nitrospirota bacterium | reverse complement strand
GCCTCTTGACCACGCCCGATTTGAGTTCTTGGCACATCAACCATACCATCTGTCAGCGCTGCTTCGAATGGCCGTGCGCGAGGTCAACGTGGCTGATGAGACCGCCGGACAGCGAGTGATCATCAACTCGCCCGGTTACCGGGAAGACTATCAGGAATTCCGTCGGCTGGTGCTCCACCTTGCCTACCTATATTCGACGCACCACCTGTACATCGGCCCAATAGTGTATGAGGAGCGAATCGATCTCTCGGACAAGATTGAGGACCTTGGAGCAATCATTGAGAGAAGCCTAGAACGTGGCGACCGGTTCGAGAAAAAGCAGGACGGATCGGGATATCTGATGACTAGAATCGTTCATGGTCGAACGGTCATCACCAATTATCCCTTGGGGAGTTTAAGAAATGAGGATAAGCGGGATTGGGACTTAAAAGTGAGAGGATTGAGAATCAACGAAATTCCGATTGATATCAAAGCCGATTCTCCTGGTGGTGACTATCCTGTCCAAGCAATCCTTCGGTTGAGGGGTCTCTATGAAACGATGCGGTTTCTCGCGAAAGGGCTTGGCCCAGAGGTCGAATATCAGGTAGATCCTGACCCTCGCACGGGCATCATCGCTGAGCAACTTGCGGCTGCGGAGATTAATCCCGCTGGGACGTTGCTGCTCCATAGTGGAGAGAGCCCTCCAAGGAATGCGTTTGTCTCGACAAAATACAATGGTAGTTACTACTGGCTGACGCACGCCGAACAATCAACGATCCCTCTCGAGTCTTGGAATCGGGGAGCGTTTGCCATGCTCCATACGATGTATCAACTGAGCGTGAGCGAGGCCGTGACAAAAACTCCTTCGCCCGCGATTACCATTGCAAAATAACGTCTCGTCACCGTTTTCAGTCGGATGCAACATCTTTGTCTACTTGATCAACAATTCTCACGCCCCATAACCAAATGAGCACAATGCACCGCGTTACCTTTCAACAGGACAAGATTACCTACGATGCTGAAGAGGGGCAATGGTTGTATGACGTGTGTGAGGCCGCTGGAGCGTCAGTCCCATTTGCCTGTAAAGCTGGTGCCTGTGGCACCTGTGCGACTCAGATTGTGCAAGGCGAGGAGTGCTTAGGACCGCAGAGAGCTCGAGAGATTCGGACACTAGAAAGCAATGGTCTGGACCCTAAGCAGTATCGACTCTTGTGTCTGGCGGACGTCCACGGAACGCTCACCCTAGGGGCGAGCGCGAAAACGCAACATGGGGCTGCCTCACTTGGTTTGTGCAAGGCACGGGTCGAAGAGTATCGGCCACTCACCTTGACGGTCTGTGAGCAGAGATTTGCAATCGAGTCGGGGGAAATTAAATTTTCTCCTGGCCAATATATGATCTTTCATGTACCGGGACTCGACAAAGTCATTCGGCGATCCTACTCGATTTCTTCACATCCTTCCGACAGGACACATTTTGAGATTTGCGTGCGCGCGGTATCCGGTGGGTTCTGTTCTAATTTCATTCATCGGCTCCGCCCAGGGGATTGTATCCAAGTCGAAGGCCCCTACGGTGACTTTCGCTTGGCAGACGGATCACAGCGAGACATTCTGATGATCGCGACGGGAACTGGTATTGCGCCGATCAAATCGATGCTGCTGTATCTTCTTGGACATACCGGCAGACGCCGGATCCGATTGTTCTTCGGATTGCGGAATGTCTCTGACCTCTTTTATACCAAATTGCTCAGCGATCTGAGAGAGAGCCACCCCTGGTTCGAGCCGACCATCATCCTCTCACAACCAGACCCGATGGGCTGGCACGGATTGCGAGGTCGCGTCACGGACCTGATTCATGAACAGGTGTCTGCCGACCAGGTCTCGAACACGGACGCATACCTCTGTGGAGGGCGTTCCATGATTGAGGAGGCCAAACAATTGCTCATCAATAAAGGCATGCAGGTTGACCATATCCGCCACGAAACCTTTTTCTAACTGCACCCTCCCAAATCTATTCGCGTTTGACCGGACACGACTGAAACGAAAGAGTATTCGCCCTCAGATGGTTGTCCGCATACCAGCCCGTTGGATCGAGCTTCAGCTCGTTGATGATGTTTGGCAATGATGTGCGTAGAGAGTGGCGCGGCTCCCAGCCAAGAAGTGTTCGTGCGCGGGAGATGTCGAACGCATAATGGTCGTCAGTGAGATCGATCATCCAGGGCTTGAGGAACGGATCTGTATCGGGCAACAAGGTCTGGAGCCAGCAGCCAAGCTTGGCCAATGTTTTGGGGATTTGATACGTCTTCCATTCCTGGCCGTAAAGTTGACGGCTGATGGTACGTTGCAGCTCATCGTAACTGAGCGTTTCCGATTCGCCGATGAGTAGTGTCGTCACCTGCGGAAGCTCCTTGCGTTGTTCGACTGCGCGCGCCAACGCTGTGACCATATCCTCCATATGTAAGAAAGCGACTCCATGCGTGACGTCGCCGGAAAACATACGGGCAATGAAGCGATTTTCGTAAATGCGCCTGATTTGCTGTGCAAGGGGAATTGAATGGCAGCAATCGTCGTACACGGCGCCAATGCGCATAAGCACCACCGGCACGTTGCCCCGTTCACGCAAGATCAGTTTCTCCGCCGCGACTTTCAACTTGGGATAAGTCCATTTTGGTTTGAGCGGCCAATCTTCGTTGATACGCGCTCCTGGTTCGCAGGGCGCGTGGACGAGCATGGTGCTCGCAAATATGAATTGTTCGACCTCAAAATCGCGCAACCCATGCAGCAACCGTTCGGTGCCACGCACGTTTACTTGCTCGTACAGGGGACTAGACTCACTTGCGAAACTATAATACGCGCCGAGATGAAGAATTGAGGCGATCCGCCTATGGCCGAGCCGACGAACTTCGTCCAACGCTTGGTGGAGGTTCTCATCCGAGGTGAGATCGCAAGGGATAATGTGTGCCGTCTTGGGAGGCACACGAGGCGGTGCTTTAGAGTCCAGGCACAGCTCCGCGTAGCCTTCTCCGACGTGAGCAAGGAATGCGCTGCCGATCAGCCCACTGCTGCCGGTAATAATCACTGTTCCCAACCCCGTTTCGATTGTTGCCATTCTATACTAAGAGGCTTTCATACCAAGTTGTTGCGGGGGCCAGCAGTAGTCTGTGACTGTGACTGGAAGATAAAGTGACGGGCACATCGCACTGCCGGCCATTCCTGATCATCTGCCGTACTTCCTCGAGCGGCGTAACCGTTCGATAGGTGGTGGTCGACACAATGGCACTCTCGTGCTGGGAGGGCATCTGATGCTGCCCAGTCCGACTCACGTTGAGCACCGTCCGGGTTACATGAGGTCGAAGCGGTCGAGCATCATCACCTTGTTCCATGCAGTCACAAAGTCACGGATAAACTTCCGTTGTCCATCTTCAGCAGCATAGACCTCTGCGATCCCACGAAGTTCAGCGTGCGACCCGAAAATAAGGTCGACAGGTGTCGCCGTCCATTTGATGGCATTCGTCTTTCGATCCACACCATCGTAAATCCCTTCGGACTGCGATGACTTTTGCCACTTGGTGGACATGTCGAGCAAGTTTGCGAAGAAGTCATTGCTCAGTGCCCCAGGTTTGCGAGTGAACACACCATGCTTTGATTGTCCTGCATTTGCGTTCAACACTCGCAAGCCGCCCACTAGCACAGTCATTTCAGGGACTGTCAATGTCAGCATATTGGACCGATCGACGAGCATTTCTGCGGGGGACATAGAGTTGCCATCGCCATAGTAGTTGCGGAAGCCATCTGCTTTGGGCTCGAGCACGGCAAACGAGCTGATATCAGTCTGTTCTTGTGATGCGTCCATCCGTCCTGGCGTAAAGGGGACCACCACGTTCTGCCCGGTTGCCTTCGCCGCCTGCTCAATCGCTGCCGCTCCACCTAAGACAACCAGATCCGCTAGTGACAGGGCTTTCCCATCGGTGTGCGCCTTATTGAAGTCTTTTTGAATGCGCTCTAAGTGGGCGAGGACCTTTGCCAGTTCCTCCGGGTTGTTGACCAGCCAGTCCTTTGCGGGCGCGAGGCGAATACGCGCTCCATTGGCCCCACCACGCTTATCGGTCCCGCGGAAAGACGCAGCAGATGCCCAGGCCGTTCGAACAAGTTCCGGCACAGTCAATCCAGAGTTAAGAATTTGCTTCTTAAGGCTTGCAATGTCGCTGGCGCCGATCAGCTTGTGATTGACCTTAGGAATGGGATCTTGCCAGATCAGGTCTTCCTGGGGGACTTCGTTGCCGAGATAACGTGCACGAGGCCCCATATCACGATGAATGAGCTTGAACCATGCTTTTGCGAATGCGAGTTCAAACTCCTTCGGGTATTCAAGGAAGCGTTTCGCAATCTGTTGATAACTGGGATCGAACTTTAGCGAGAGGTCCGTCGTGAACATGATGGGAGCATGTCTGACGTTGTGATCATGAGCATCGGGCACCAGGTTCGCTGCTTGGCCATCTTTGGGAATCCATTGAGTGGCGCTGGCCGGGCTCTTGGTCATCACCCACTCGAAGGTGAAGAGGTTCGTAAAGTATTGATTGGTCCATGCAGCGGGGTTGACAGACCAAGCACCTTCCAACCCACTTGTGATAGTATCTGGACCCTTGCCGGACCCACAGCTGTTTGTCCAGCCAAATCCCTGCTCCTCTATCACTGCAGCTGCGGGCTCAGGCCCGACACATTTAGATGGATTTCCATTGCCATGGGCTTTGCCGAAGGTGTGGCCACCCGCGATCAGAGCGACAGTCTCTTCATCGTTCATCCCCATACGGCCAAACGTTTCCCGTATATCCTTCGCCGCCGCTATTGGATCAGGATTCCCGTTTGGTCCCTCGGGGTTCACATAGATAAGGCCCATCTGAACAGCGGCAAGTGGGTTGTCTAACTGTCTGTCGCCCTTGTATCGCTCATCCGCGAGCCATTTCTTTTCAGGCCCCCAATAGATTAAATCGCTTTCCCACGTGTCTACACGTCCACCGCCAAAACCGAAGGTCTTGAAGCCCATCGATTCCATGGCGACATTCCCCGTCAGGACCATCAAGTCGGCCCATGAAAGTTTACTCCCGTATTTCTTTTTGACAGGCCATAGCAACCGGCGTGCCTTGTCAAGGTTTGCGTTATCAGGCCAACTATTCAGTGGCTCGAAGCGCTGTTGACCGCCGCCAGCTCCGCCACGACCGTCAGCGATTCGGTAGGTACCAGCACTGTGCCAGGCCATCCGGATAAAAAATGGTCCGTAGTGACCGTAATCTGCCGGCCACCAGTCCTGTGAGGCTGTCATCAACTCCTTGAGGTCTTTTTTTACTGCCTTCAGGTCGAGCTTGTTAAACTCTTTAGCGTATGTAAACTGTTTGCCCATTGGGTTGGATTCAGCTGTATGCTGGCGAAGGGGCATAAGATCAAGTCTTTCCGGCCACCAGAACTGGTTCGACATCGTTTGCCTATCGGCAATAGACTTCAGCCCGTGATAGTCCTCGGCGTACCCAGGGTGTGACAGGGCTAAGACAAGCAGGACGAAACTCGTTATTGTTATCTTATGCATGATGGCCCCCCAGGTTTGGTGTCGTAGTTTGCTCGTGGGTGAATGTGAAATAGCAGGGTGGCATTTTCGTTACACAAAGACTGGTCAATAGGGAACATTGGTCAATTGAGTCCGGGCTCCATAGAGATGTTGTGAGATTGACATGAGGTGGCGTAACTGAACCCAAACTGATCACAAATCCGAGTTTATCTCGTTGCAGGTGACTGTCGCCAAAGCTCGCCGGGAAGTGTGTTGCAGGAATGTTGGAAGCGAGGCCGAGGCCGAAGTCGAGGCGTAGAGTGTTCATGCCTGTATGCGGATGGGCCATGGATCTCAGATGCAGAAACGGGCAGAGTGATGTCTCTCTGCCCGTTCGTGCAAATCAGTCTTCGCCATAGGCGTTCATGCGTCACTTGATCTGAGAGAGATGCGTGACGGCAGTTTCGGCATGTTTCGTGGCCACGTCAGCATGACCAGCCTTGCCATGCTCAATCGCCTCTTTCAGATGGGTCATCGCTTCTGTCACATGCGGGTCCTCGCCTCCTTTCAGGGCGAGCTGTAGGGCCGCCTCGGCGTGGGTCACAAGCTTATCGGCATGACCCTGTTTGCCATGATCCACTGCTTCGGTCGCGTGCGTGGTGGCATCTCTCACGTTTTGCTGTTCATAACGCACGACATCACGGCGTGCCCCACCTTCACCGAATGCTGACTGGAAAGGCAGGGTACTGGCCAGGAGCGTGGCTAGAACTCCGGTCAGCGCTAGAGCGATTCGGGTGTTAGATCGTGTCATTGGTAGCCCTCCTTTTCTGAAAAATGTGTTTTTGAGCGTTTCATCCCTTTGGTTACGCGTCCGATCGTCGAATGCTATCTCTGTTATCCAATGCTATTGCCTACCTTTATGGAACGGTTCTGCTCTCGGAGTATTTTGGTTGCATGTGGTGCCTCGGTATCATCGAGCCTGCCTGGGCAACAGTCCTACGGAGTCTTCGCACAGCGGAACCCACTGTTGAAGTTCCGATACGCAGGCGAGTCGGAGTCTGTGGTCGACGATATGTTAAAGTCTCGACGCGCAGATCGCAGTTGCTCAGGGGCAAAGTCCCACGAGCCGCCCCGCATCACCTTGTATTTGCCGCTTTTCGGTCCTAGCGGGTTTCGCGATGGGCTGGTGGCATAATAGTCTGGGTCATACCAGTCACTCACCCACTCCCAGACATTTCCCGCTAGATCGTAGATTCCATAGGGGCTCTTCCCGTCCTTCAACTGCCCCACCGGCACCAGTGCATTGTGGTTGTCCCACTTGTCCTTCTCCTTCCCATAATTAGCGCGGATCGGATCGGGTGGATCGTTACCCCAGGGATAGATGCGCCCATCCGTTCCCCGTGCTGCCTTTTCCCATTCAGCTTCTGTGGGCAGCCGCTTGCCGGCCCACCTGCAATAGTTGTTCGCATCCCCCCAATCGACATTCACAACCGGGCGCTTCTGATGAGGTGGCTCGTCCATAGTCGTCCACTTCGCCGGTGGGTATATACTGGTAAATTCTAGAAACTTCGCATATTGCCCGACCGTTACTTCATAGACATCCATATAAAAGGCATTGAGAAACACCTTGTGCTCAGGCGTTGCATTGTCACTAGCTTCGTTGCTGCCCATGGTAAATTCCCCAGCGGGCACGAGCACCATCGGAGCCACATTCTTGGGCTTGATCTTCTCCTGTCGCTTGTACCCCGTATAATCTTTGTGTTCGACAGGTTTCCCTCCATGCGAGAAGGTGTGCATGAATGCGACAACTTGCCAGATCTGGTCTTCTGAGAGGAGCGCTTTGTATGGCATCATTGGCGTCTTTGGAATCCCTTCCGCCACCCGCCAGAACCAATAGCTGTCTGAGAAGCGTTTAGTATGTTTCAGGCTACGAACCCCCTCCCCACTTCTTACCGGTTCACCGTCCTCGCCGTGGCAACCAGTGCACGAGACTTGCGGGATGGCTTCACCAAAATAAATGTCTTTTCCCTCCTTGATGATCTTTGAATCTGTCCACCAGCCGGCTG
>JANPKE010000454.1:0-1824 GCA_031425875.1 Nitrospirota bacterium | reverse complement strand
CGACATTCCGATTCGATTCGCCAAACTGTATCCGTCCTGTCAGATCATTGGTGTCGATGCGTCGGCCCCGATGATTCAGTTGGGAGAACAGGCAGTGAAGCAGGTTGGGCTGGTAGACCGCATTACGTTGCGGTGCGAACGGTATGAAGAGGTTGCCGGCGCGAGAATCGTTGACGCAGCGATTTCCAATAGTCTGCTTCATCATCTTCCGAACCCGTTGCAGTTCTGGCAGAAGCTTCGTCAGTTGGTGAAGCCTGGGGCGCCGGTGCTGGTGATGGATTTGCTGCGTCCGGACTCGCCGGAAGCGGCACAGGCCATCGTCGACCAGTATGCCACCAATGAGCCGGACATCTTGCGACGGGACTTCTATAACTCCCTGCTTGCGGCATTTACCGAGGATGAGATTGGTTCGCAGCTGGCCCGCATGAATCTGACACGATTATTGATCGACATCCCGGATGATCGACACTGGGTGGTGGGCGGAATTATCTATTGAGTGGAGGCTGAAAAGGAAGTGAGATGCGAAGGATTATGTGTTTGAACAGTATCTCAGGACGATTACGTGATCACCTCACCGCATTCGCTCTAGTAGCGTTGAGTGTCACAATCCCGGTTGGGTGCAACAATCGTGAGGCCATTCTCGTGATTGAGAAACCAACGGAAGTCCACAGCATGGACCAGGTCCCTCCTTCTCCTGACAATGCCGTTGCCGGCGTTCAGCCAGGTCACGTCATCGTAACGCTGACGGCAGGTGAAACGGCAAGAACCGTTGGCGTTTATCAGGGCAAGGACTTTGACGCGTTCCAAGTTAAGCTGTCAGACGGCACCGAGGGGCTGATTCTCGCTGGGGATACGTTCAAAGTCGTGTCACGGTGAGGCATGTGATAAGAAAAAGCTCCCGACCATTTTTCAGTTCGATCTGGCAATCTGGCCATAATATTTAGCAAGATGCCAAAAGCTTCTCACCTCCCACAGTCATCACTTAGTCAGGCTCTGCTTGACCGATTCTATGAGCAGTGCAACTGGACGCTTGAGGTATGGACTCTTCGACGCGCACTGTTCGATGGGAATCGTCGCAAGCGCACGCTGGAGCGTGGTCCACACACGTACTTTCTCAACTACCTTCAGACGATTCTTACGGAGTACGTCATGCTCCAGGTCGCGAAGCTCCATGACCCTGCCGTCGTCTCGGGTCGCGTGTCTCTCACTCTTGACTACATTGTAGAGTATGGTGGTTGGGACTCTGCAACAAGAGGCAGGCTCGTCCGGAGCAAGCGGACGCTTGACAAGCTTGGAAGCGTCATGAAGCTTCCGCGGAACAAGCTCATCGTGCACAATGACTTATCGACGATCATGCAGGACGCGTCACTCGGGACATTCAGCGCAGGCGCAGATACCAACTATTTCAGTCTCTCCAACGCTTCATGAGGTGTGTATACGTGGGAGCAACGGGGAGCCCTTGTGCAGACTTCTCGAAGTTCACCAAGGGTGATGCTTTGAGCGTCATCTCTGCTCTAGCAGCAGACACGCCTAAGGAACCTCGTCGCCGTGCGCGAACTGGTTTGTGAAAATGGGGTCTGGCATGTGTATTGACTTATGCGAGTTACCGCTGCCGCTGACCTTCCCCCAATTCCATGGACACCTGGTTGAAATGGGGGTCAGAGAACAATTTCAATGACCAGGTGAGGTTCATCACGACCTTGCCTGGTTCTATTGCAGCGCGTCCGGCGGGGCCTTGAGGAGCTTGGCAAATCGGTTCTTGTCAATGCATTTCTCGTACGCTTCCTCGGGCGAGATCCATTTCTTCGTGAGGAGATCCTGAAT
>JANPKE010000453.1:0-4067 GCA_031425875.1 Nitrospirota bacterium | reverse complement strand
CAACTGGAAGATGAACAAGACCGCGTCTGAAGCGACCATCTTCATGCGCGACCTGCTCGCTCGTATTCCTGCTCAGCTTGCAAACCTTGAGCTCGTCGTAGCCCCCCCGTTTACTACGCTGGAATCAGTCCGCCTGGCGCTGGGCGCCTCGTCTCCGATTCAACTTGGAGCGCAGGACCTGTTCTGGGAAGATCACGGTGCCTACACGGGAGAAGTCTCCGCACCAATGCTGAAGGACCTCGGTTGTCGCTATGTCATTGTTGGGCATTCAGAGCGGCGAACGCTCTTTGGCGAACGGGGTGACCTGATCCAGAAGAAAATTCGAGCGGCGGTCAAGCACGGGTTGCTCCCCATCCTCTGCATCGGTGAAACACTTGCACAACGAGACAACGGCACGACCGACCACGTACTGACACAGCAAGTGCACGGCGGTCTGTCCGGCCTTGCCACGGAGGCGTTGACCACCATCACCATCGCGTATGAGCCGGTCTGGGCTATCGGTACGGGAAAGTCGGCGACGGTTGAGCAAGCCATTGCCGCCCACCGGACGATTCGGCAAGTCCTTGCCGCCGTAGCCTCTCCCGCGGTCGCCGACTGCACGAGAATTCTCTATGGAGGAAGCGTCACGCCACAAAATATAGAATCGTTACTGGCCTCGGACCAGATCGACGGCGCGCTCATTGGTGGCGCTTGTCTCCAAGTCGAGTCCTTTGCTACAATTGCAACAGTCGCTTCTGTTGCGCGATCAATCGGAGTCTGAGATCTCATGCTGTATACCTTACTTGTTATTGTCCATGTTTTTATCTGCTTCCTGATGATCGGGGCGATTCTTCTCCAATCGGGGAAGGGAGCGGAGATCGGCGCCTCGTTCGGTGGATCCAGTCAGACCGTGTTCGGCAGCCGTGGCCCGGCAAACTTTTTGAGCAAGTTGACTGTCGTTGTGGCGGCCGTGTTCATGGTGACCTCGCTTAGTCTGGCCATTTTAGCCAAGCAACGAAACTTCTCTTCGACCATCATCGACATGCAGCCCAAGAGCGAACCCACCGCTCCCCCGACTGCTCCACCCGCTCAACCTTCAGGGGATTCGCATCCTTCTGGGGAAACTCCAGCGGCGGGCCACTGACCTTTTCTTCGTCAGGGCATCATTGGGCAATCGAGGGAGTCCCGGTTCCATTTCGCTCGATTGACGGTTGATGCCTTTCGGCCTGCGAGGTATCAGATACGAGTCAGCCAGGACTCATGTGCGAGGTCTTCTCCACGCACGATTGAAAAGAAGGTGTCTTGGAGGGCACGTGTTATCGGTCCAGGGGTACCAATTCCGATACGCCGGTTGTCGATTTCTCGGACCGGGGTCAACTCCGCAGCGGTTCCCGTCACAAATACTTCGTCGGCAATATACATTTCATCGCGCGTGAATCGTTGCTCCACCACGACGATGTTCCGTTCTTGAGCCAATTGGATGACGGAGTTTCGCGTAATCCCTTCAAGCACCGACGTTAACGGCGTCGTCTTGAGCAGGCCTCGTCGAACGATGAACACATTCTCCCCTGTTCCCTCGGCAACATAACCTTCCGGATCGAGAAGAATCGCCTCGTCATATCCATCGGCCTTCGCCTGCCGTTTGGCCATAATGGAGTTCACATAGTACCCGGATATTTTCCCCCTGGTCATGGACACATTCACATGGTGCCTCGTAAAGGACGAGATGCAGGCACGCATCCCATTGGCCAATGCATCATCCCCTAAATAGGCGCCCCACCTCCAGGCAGCAATGCCCACCCGAATCGGATTCTCCCCTGGATGGATGCCCATCGCCCCATACCCAATGTAGACCAACGGACGGATGTAACAGGCATCGAGACGATTGATACGAACGGTTTCAATAATGGCGTCGGTGATCTGCTTTTTGTCATACGGCATGGCCATCATGCCGATATGGGCCGAGTCAAATAGTCGATCGACATGCTCCTGAAGCCGGAAGATGGCGGATCCTGATTTTCCCTTGTAGCACCGAATACCTTCAAACGCAGCAAGGCCATAGTGCAGCGAATGGGTGAGAATATGGACATTGGCTTCCTCCCACCCGACAAATTTCCCATCCATCCAAATCTTTTCAACCGGTTCCAACATTGAAGACAATCTCCAGCGAGCAATAGCACTAGATTCCGCCGGCGAGGGCGGGCGTGACGGACTATAGCGTGAGGTCACACGTGGGTCAAGCAAACAGGCCGGCGACCGACTCACCTGATGCTGGAAATACCTACGTGGAGGCGCAATAGGCACGCAGGCGGGCACTCAGAAACGTTCCGACTCGCTCTTCTCCCTCAGGACTCATGGTCACGACCTTGCCACCGAACAACAGGCCACGCACCCATCGAACAACGACGCGCTGAATTTCGACCGGCTCATCTCTATCGGGCAGGGTGAGCCGGACGACCAGTTCCATCCCAGGGGCTACTTGATGATCGCCCAGGACGCGAAACCCGTTACGACAGAGGTTGATCACTGTTCCTTTCCCGAGGAAATCTCCGCCGAGATAGTACACAACACAGCGAACGGGAATCCGATGATAGGTACGGATCACGAACTTGTTGATGTGGGACATGATCTTGTTGCTATCTCCCGATTTGTATCGTGAAAATACCGGAAACGTGCCCTCACAATGGTGGCGCTCAGCATACGTGTCGGCACGATCGCTCTCCTAGCCCCCTAAAGAGGGGCCCCGTGTCTACTCAACGACTCGCTCGTCGCTCCTGGTATGTCTTGACACCTCTCCTATCCCCATGTTAAATGAACCGTTCTTCACGCTCGGAGAAGGAATAACTATGTACGCGATTGTTGAAACAGGTGGGAAGCAATATCGAGTCGAGGCTGGGGCAACGATTCAGGTCGAACGGCTGCCAGGAGACGTCGGGGCTGAGATAGAACTCGGCCAGGTCCGTCTCGTACATGGTGACGCTGGTATTCTGCTTGGACAGCCTCTCATTAATGGGGCCAAGGTCACAGCTGAAATAGTGCGGCAAGGACGAACCCGATCAATTACCGTTTTTAAGAAAAAGCGCCGCAAGGGCTATCGCCGCACCCGTGGACACCGACAAGGATTCACCAAGCTGTTGATTACGAATATTGCAACGGCCTAAAGACACAAGAAGGACTTACCCATGGCAACAAACAAAGGTGGCGGATCTTCACGTAACGGCCGTGACAGCAATCCTCAATATTTGGGGGTCAAGGCCTATGGTGGTGAGACCGTAACAGCTGGCAGCATTATCGTCCGCCAACGCGGCACCAAATTTTTCCCTGGATTCAATGTGGACCTTGGAAGAGACCATACCCTATTCGCTACCATGAGCGGTGTGGTCAAGTTCGAAGGTGGACGCGGCAGACGAAAAGTCAGTGTATATCCTGTTCCGGCCAAGTCCTGATTCGCTTTCCTGCCTCTTCCGTTACGATCACGCTGGCTAAATTCTCTCTCCCTCGCTGCTCAGGGTCGGGTATATTTCCTTACTCGTCGTGACCGGGCAGGCTACGGAACGTTGACAGATTATGTTTGTCGATGAAGCACACATCGCGGTACGAGCCGGTCGTGGCGGAAACGGCATCTGCAGTTTCCGCAGGGAGATGTTTGTTCCGCGTGGAGGCCCAGACGGCGGGGATGGAGGCAACGGTGGCGACATCGTCATGACTGCATCTCATCGATTGACGACCCTGCTCGACCTCCGCTACCTAAACCACTATGAGGCTGAGAACGGGCGACACGGTGGAGGATCCAATTGCACGGGTCGTTCCGGAGAAGATCTAACCATCACGGTTCCAGTTGGCACCATTGTCTCCGATGACCAGACGAAGGAAACACTCGTGGATTTCATCGAAGATGGCCAAACGGCTGTCATCGCCCACGGAGGGCGAGGCGGGAAAGGCAACAGCAACTTCGCGACCTCCGTCAATCGAGTGCCAACAAAGTGCACTCCCGGAACTCCTGGCGAAGAACGAACCTTGCAACTTGAGCTGAAACTGCTCGCCGACGTCGGACTGGTTGGTTTCCCCAACGCCGGCAAATCGACGCT
>JANPKE010000452.1:0-4219 GCA_031425875.1 Nitrospirota bacterium | reverse complement strand
GTCAGGTCATCCTCAGCTTGCTAGTAGGACAAAGCCTCCATCCCAATCTTCTCGCCTAGCAGGATGCGGAAAATGTCCGCCAGCGGCGTTCTCGCATCGCTCAGAGGCTCAACGTAGGGCCCAGAGTACGATTCGCCTCTTCGCTCGCTGCGGCCTTGCTGGATGGCCTTTTTACGCATCCTGCATGGCTGTTCAACGTCGTCTCAAACCTCAGTATCCGTAACGGCGACAGGGGGGAGAATGAGTTTTTCCGCAGCCTGCTAGTACGGCTTAGACGTCGTGGATTCAAGCGCTTCCTTGGCCCTCCTCTGGGCCTTACCCTTCTTTGCCTTTGCGGCATTCTTCATCTCCTGCCTCTCGGCCTTGAGCGCATCTCGCTTCGTTTTCATCTCGGATTTCATCTGTTCTCGTTTGGCCTTCATCTCGTCCTTCATCTGCTCATGCTCAGACGCCATGTCGCCCTTAGCCTCACTGGCCATTGAACCCATGTCCTGCTTCAAGTCGGAACCGAGGTTCGTGAGCTCGTCCGCCATGACCACGGAACCACCTCCGATGACGAGTGCGGATGCCATTACCGATACGAGAATGAACCTCATGAATACACCTCCTCTGAAAAAAGTTGTGTCAACGTGGGCGACACAGGAAACCAGCGCCCAGTCTAGAGCTATCGTTAGCCAGATTTTCTGGCAACTGATTTCACGGTTTTAGACTCAGGAATCTTGCGAGACATACGGAAAGGCAAGGCAAGAAATGGAGAAAAAAGACCACGGCCTCCAGCAGGTTGTCCCCTGGAGGCCGTGTACGAACATGCACCTCGATGGAGCACGCTCGGTGCTTGTGCACGGAGCCAAGCCCTATGGCCTGACCTCCCACAGCAAATACACCAACCCGACCGCAATAGCTGATACCACGACGAAATGCATGCACATCCTCCCTGCGATGATGGTTGTACCGTTTCCAACGCCGGAACCCAGCGTCTTGACTAGGGGTATCGCGAGATGGGGATTCTGGCAACTGATTTCAAGGTTTGTGACATGCGGTATTCAGCGATGCTGAATAGGGAACGATGTTGACGAGCGCGTCAGACTGCTACAGGCTGAGATCCATCTTGCTGAGCAGAACGGGGTGCTGACCAGCCACAACGAGTGCAGTGAAAAGGACTCAGAGGATGAGTGGAGGAAGAACAGGGATTGTAGACGTCATTCGACTTCTCTTCCCAGTAAGCCCTTCCCCTACCAGCACTGTGCCCAAGCCGGTGCCGGCGTAGGAGTCGGTTCAAGATTCGAGAGATCTACTTCAAAGAGAATTTCAGGACTGTCGCCCTCAAGGTTTCGTATCTGCAACCGGCCTGATCTGGTCGCCACGAGTAGCTGCCCTTCCCGACTCCAAGTCCGCCCACTGGAGATCATCTAAGTGATCGAATCGCCGTGAGGCCTCTGCGAGACTTATGGCATGACGACCAACTTGCTGAACTCTTCACGCGCCGCAGTTACGATGGCTGACGGCGCCTTGTCTGGGCTCCCGGCATCAAACGGGGGTTGGGGATCGTACTCAATGAGCAGCTGGATGAGTTGCGCCGCATCAGCGCCAAACTCTTCCGCGACCAGGGTGAGGGCCATGTCGATCCCTGAGGAAACCCCGGCGGCTGTGACAACCTTGCCGTCGCGTACGACACGTGCTTTAGTCCGAATGGCACCAAATTGTTGCAAGATATCGTGGGCGAGCCAATGTGTCGTAGCCTTCAGCCCTTGTAGCACGCCCGCAGCTGCCAGTCCTAAAGCGCCGGTACAGACCGACGTGGTCCACGTGGTTGTGCAGTGTACCTGCGCTATCCATTCGAGAACCAGCGGATCCCCCATCACCGCTTGTGGAAAGGCTGTGCCTGGTACCACCAGGATATCGGGGCTGGTGGTTTCAGCGAGCGAATAGTCTGCCGTCAGGCGGAGTCTTCCAAAATCGGTCCGCTTCACTCCCTTCTCACGCGCCACGAAGCGCACGTCGGTTCCGAGTGTCGGCGCCTGAAGGACTTCGTAGGGGCCGATTGCATCGAGCGCCGTCATGCCGTCGTACAAGAGTATGGCCACTTGCAGCTTCTTCTCTGGAATCATCATCAACCCCTCTCTTGGTCATCAATGATTATTGAATGGTCTGTTCCACCTATATGGGCATATAGGACTTGATCGAGAATCTGACCGTCCTTGATCGCACTCTTGCGCATGAGGCCCTCACGAACGTACCCGGCCTTTTCCAGCACTCTGCAGGAGGCGACATTGTGAACAAATGGCGTCGCGAAAATCCGGACAAAGCCCAGCTGGGCCATGCTCCAGGTCGTCAGTGCTCGAACAGCGACGGTTGCAATGCCCTTTCCCCAATGAGCTGCTCCTACCCAGTATCCAATTTCGGCTGACAACCGATTGATGTCGGGCTGTACGGTTAGGCCAATCACACCGACGACCTGGTCATTCACTGCAAGGGCAAATGCAGTCGGCTGGTTCTGTATTTGGATTCGTTCAATAAACTCTGTGGCGTCCTCTTCCCGATAGGGATGAGGAAACATGTCGCGTAGCTGTACCCAGACCAACCGATCATTGGCATGCAGCGCCAGGGACGGTTAGTCACTCAGCACCAACTCTCGCAGGATCGTATGGCCAAGATCAAGTTGGAGAGGCATCAGCGTTTCCTACGTGAACGAGCCTGCGGTCGATTAGAACACCATCGCGTGATCGACCAAATACCCGGACTCGTTTTCCACCAGAACCAATTCGGCCACATACTCTCCTACTTGCTTCGTGAACCATTGTTTCCACACAATTGCCACCGACTGTGGACGACGGAAGACAGCCACACACTCTCTTTTAGCAAAATACCCTCGTTCAGCCTGATATGTTCTGCACACGGTCTCCAGGTATTCCTTCGTGACGATCCGTTTCATTCGGTCCGTGAAGTCTCTTGTGTGCTTTTCATGGTCGATTGCTGTCGATCCCTCCATCAGATTGTCCATAATCGGATCAGCGACAGCCAAAATCTCCCTATCAGATTTTTCCGCCAGTGTCATCATCCCTCCATCCGCAGCTCATGGCGTCTTGATAAGTCGCAAGTCAGCAGTATAATGACTTCATGGACCGGGTTGTTGTCTGCCTCATTATCATACTCGGCACTGGATGGCCAGGCTCGTCACTCGCCGGTGGGGAGGAACCCTCTCAACAACCAAGTGCACAGGAACGCTTGAATCAGGTATTGGACTCTGAAGGCGGCACAACAGTCTATAAGGATCGGAAAGGAAATGTAGAGAGCTCAATCAATCTGCCGGGTGGGGAACAGATCATCACGGTACAGCCACCCCAGGGTGCTGGGATCAACCTTGGCCCTCCCCTTCAATTACACAATCAGACGCTCCGGTTTCCTCCTCAACCTCCCGTTCCCGCTCTACCACCACCGCCCGACTTTCCACAGAGGGCTCGGTAGCCGTAACTGTGCTTCACGCTCCGCATCCTGTCGAAGGAGCTCACTCCCTCACCTTTCAGCTTGACGACTCCTTTGCATGCACGGCATACTCAAAAATCTATGCGTGCCATTGCCACCATCATGCTTCTCGCAACCCTTGCCCTTCCTCTTGGAGAAGGAGCAGCATTTGCCCCACTCGACAACAAAGACCTGAATGCACTCCAGACCGAGGCCACTCAAGGGGATACGGAGGCACAGAATCGACTCGGGGAACTGTATGCCAAGGGAAGAGGCGTACCACAAGATTATACCCAGGCGCGAGCGTGGTACGAGAAAGCGGCTGAAAAGGGTCACCCACTGGCGCAAAATAACCTTGCGGAGTTGTATTTCGCAGGGCTAGGAGGCCCACCGGACTATGTGCGGGCCTATATGTGGGTGAGTCTTGCCGCCGCACACATGCAGGGTGAGGAAAAGAAGCAAGCGGAAGAAAATCTCGAGGATGTCGCCAAGCGTATGTCGCCAGCCCAGGTCACAGAAGCCAAGCGGCTGTCGGAACAGTGCCGGACAAAGAAGTTCAAGGGCTGCTGAGATTCACTCGGCTGCCTCTGTGCTCACCGTTTCACGATCCCACCAACTCACACACTCAACGACACACATAACTCTCTGCCGGACGTTGAGCAGGCCGCTGGCGGATGTTGCCACAGCCTGCTAACCAGGTAATCAGTACAGACGCCAGCTGAGCAAGTTACGAGACGCGGGTGTTGCCATGCATCCG
>JANPKE010000451.1:0-6115 GCA_031425875.1 Nitrospirota bacterium | reverse complement strand
CGTCGTGGTCCACCCGGGAGGAGTTTCCGCACGTCGCTGGCGGCTGGAGCAGTATCGTGACCTGGTTTCGACATTGACAGACAGAGGATATGGTGTGGTGCTGACAGGCAGCGAGCAGGAGCGAAGAGAGTTTGGGAGAGGTCTGTCGTAGCCTACGGCATTCCCCTCAGAGGCAGTAGATCTTATGGGGAAACTGTCCTTGCGAGAACTGATGTCGATGATTGCCAATGCTCATGTCGTCGTCTCAGGAGCGACAGGGCCAGCGCACCTGGCGGCAGCTCTGGGTATCCCGACGGTCACCTTGTTTGATCCTCGACGAAACAATTTGCCGGTGAGATGGAAACCGCTCGGGACGGGAGTCTTGCTGCGCCCGGATGTTCCTACTTGCGATAAGTGTATCGGGGAGGTCTGTCCCTATTGGGATTGTCTTGATCGATTCACGGTTGCCACTGTCACGTCCGTCGTCTCCAAAGTTTCAGAGGCCCCGTCAGCGCTGACCGTACTTCATCTATAAGCCGGTCCATCGGTGGGGTGGAAGAGTTGATGCAAGGTGTCGCTCTTGACTCAACTGCACTTCTATGTTCATATCCTGAACGTTGGAGGATGGCACGCTAACTCTATGAATTTCCAAGGGCAACGAGATCTTCTCTTCCTGGCTGAGGTGGAGCGTGATGGTGCGATCACACAGCGGTCTCTCTCGACCAAGCTAGGAGTCGCTCTGGGGCTGACCAATCTCTATCTCAAGCGATTGGCGCGGAAGGGTTATATCAAGATCACTACGATTCCCTCACACCGAGTTCGGTATTTGCTGACTCCGCAAGGGTTTGCCGAAAAATCCAGACTGGCCTACCTCTATATGGAGTATTCCCTGTCTCATTACCGTGATATGCGTGCGCGGCTACGAGAAACGCTGTCTCAGGCAGTCAACAACGGAACGGAACGCGTCGTCATCTATGGAACCGGTGAACTTGCTGAGATGGCCTATCTGTCGCTTCGAGAAATGCATATGACTTTGGTTGGATTTGTGGATGATAACCAGCAGGAGTCGTTCTTGTCCTATCCGGTTTGGCCGCCAGAGGCGTTGAGCGGATGGGAGTTCGATGTCGTTTTGCTGGCGGATTTTGACCAAACGGCGGGACACCGTACAACACTCGGACAGTGCCAGGTTCCGGATAGCAAGGTCATCGCGCTTAGTCCCACGATGTAAGCGCCGTTAGGCGACCGTTTTTCCATGCACTGTAAGTGAGAGGGCGAAGCTGTGTCCGATGACAACGTCTATAGGGACAAGGAGCCCAGTCAAACCAGTAGCCTTCACTGGTATGCCCTACGTACTAAGTCTCGTCACGAAAAACTGGTGCGGGATCAGTTGGACAAACAAGGAATCGAGCCGTTGCTTCCGACGGTCAAGCGGTTGAGCCAATGGAAGGATCGAAAGAAGGAAATCGAGGTCCCGCTGTTTTCTGGCTATTGTTTCGTGCGGTTTTCTCAGCAGGAGAAGACACCGGTGCAACAGACGACAGGTGTGGTCGAAATCGTTGGCAGTGGAAGTCGTCCCGAACCGATCCCGGAGCAGGAAATTGATGCACTCCGCCGTCTTATGACGAGCGTGCTTCCCTATGATCCACATCCCTATCTCCATGAAGGCATGAAGGTGGAAGTTGTTCGTGGCCCCCTGCAGGGGGTTCTCGGAATTCTGATGCGGAAAGAGAAACGACATCGCTTAGTTATCGGAGTGCACCTGATTCAACAAGCGGCGGCAGTGGAAATCGATGTGAACGATGTGGTGCCGGCGTGAGAAGCCTCTAGTCGAACCGGACGCTCTCCTTCCCGCAATGAAGTGATCTATTCCGTCGGCTGCTATGAAGGGCCAGACCAGCTCGGTCAAATCCTAAAGAACATAGTGTTGAGACTGTCTTCATGAACCATTCCGAGATTTGCTTAATGTACGGTAACACCGTTGTGGAGGGGATGCGGGTGCGCGTGGGAGTCGGAGTGATCGTTCGAGGGCCAGAAGAAACCATACTCTTGGAAAAGCGTCGCGATTGTGGATGGTGGGGATTGCCTGGAGGAAAGGTCGAGCCGGGTGAGTCTCTGATTGATGCAGCCCTACGGGAAGTGTTTGAAGAGACCGGCCTCACCGTAGAGGTGACGCATCTGATCGGCGTGTATTCCGATCCTGATGGCCGTATCGTGACCTACCCGGACAATGGCGATGTGGTTCAACTGGTCGACGTCGTCGTTGGAGCGCAGGTGTTGTCCGGACGGATCGTATGTAGTCATGAGAGTGAAGAGGTACGGTTTTTCTCCCCATCTGAATTGCCAGGACAGATTGTGCCTCCGGCGCGGCAACCCCTTGCCGACGCATTCGAAGGGCGATGCGGAGTTCTGCGGTAGGATAGCCTCGTCATGACACCATTTCGTGACATCATCATTCTTGGTCTTGGACGAGCCCTCCAAGTCCTCGCTGGGCTTGTCACCATCAAGACCGCGACGACGGTGTTGTCGCCCGGTGAAGTCGGAAGCATGAACCAGCTGATGAGCCTTGCCATCTTCGGAACCTCTGCCTTGTTAATGCCCATGACGGCCTATATCGGTCGTGGATGTCTGGAGTGGATGGATGCTGGAGTGTTAAGTCAAAGGCTAGGTTCCTATCTGCTTATCATACTCACTGTTGCTCTGGCATGTGGTTCGTTCGTGTGGGCGATTCAGACGCAGCTGATGGTAGTTTCAGGAATGGCTCCAGTCTGGGTTGGAGGATTAGTCGTGCTTTTTACGGTAGGTTTTGCGCTTCATACGATGGGGGCCTCAGGGCTGAATCTTATGGGCCATCGATTTCTCTACATTCTGTTCATGAACCTCGCGGCGTGGGGAGGGCTCCTCTTAGCAATATGGTGGTCAAAACAGGAGGCAAGTCCTGAGCTATGGTTGCTTGGAATCTTTTTCGGATTTCTGCTCTCATCCCTTTCTTATGCGCTTCTAGATCGGTATGCCAGAGTGGCGGTCACTATACGTTCTGAGGTGACACGTGTGCTCCCGTTTGATTGGCGGACGATATCGATGTTTGTAGGGCCGCAGGCGATCGCGTTCCTATTTTTCTGGATCCAGACGCAAAGTTATCGGTTTGTGCTTAGCTGGGTCGCCGACATTACGACTGTTGGGTTGTTTGCAGCTGGATATATGATCTGCTCCGTGCCTATGCAGACCTTCGAGAGTCTTTTCAACGAGTTTTACAGCCCGACAATGTTTCGAGCGCTTAGGGGGCAGGATATGGAGGGCCTCGCAAGGGCATGGAATGACTATGCGGCAGCCTACATTCCTGCTGTCATTCTGTTTGGTGCATTCCTGATCGGGAACGCAGCATTTCTGGTGAAGCTCCTCCTAGGGGAGCAGTTTCAAGTGATCGCCCCGATTCTTATCTGGCCCGCATTAACGGAAACGTTTCGAGCCATCTCCTCGACGCTTCACCAGCTGGGGTTGGCAAAAGTCGATATGACCGTCAACATCTTACCTTTCGTGATCGGTGCATTCGTCGCGCCCACGCTCGTCTACCTTCTCGCTCCCTCTGAGCCTTTGATGGGGACCGCGTTGGCGCTTCTAGCGGCTGCAGGGGCTGCATTGACTGCGGTCGTTCCCATCAGTCGTCGCGCTTTGCCAGTGGTATGGCCGGTGCGGCGAATCCTGTATGCGGCGGCATTAGCCGTTCCATTGTGTCTCCTGGGACCTGCGATGGGTACCGGATTTGGGGAGTTATCTGAAAGCAAAGCCATGATCGTGCTGGTCATTTCAGGGCTCGTCATGGTGCTTCTACAGTATGTCATGGCAAAAGAATGGCTCCGTCAGGTCGCCATGAGATAAGTGGAATCTGTGAGGAAACTAGGGCTTGTCCCTAGTTAGAGCGCCCTTCCAGACAAATGCTTCCCGCCTGTGACGTTAGATTGCCTTGCAACCGAGGGCTATCCCTGCCCTGTTTGTCAGTCCGATCATGCAGACTAGCATTATGGAGGATCTTATCGATATCGCCCAGCCAGTGCTCTCGATTGTGACGCCGTCCCTCAACCATGGACGTTTTCTCCGGCAAACGATCGAAAGTGTGGCGGCGCAGACTTTCCGAAGCATTGAGCACATTGTTGTTGATGGAGGATCGACAGATGGCTCGGTCGAGATCCTCAAAGAGTTTCCCCATGTCCGGTGGATCTCTGAGCGGGACGAGCACGTCGTGGAGGCCTATCAAAAAGCCTTGGCTATGGCGAGAGGCCAATACATCATTCAGTGCTGCGTCTCGGATGGTTTTCTCGATCCGAACTGGTTCCGAAAATGCGTCGAGGTTCTTGAAAAAGATGAAGAGGTCTCATTGGTATGGGGATTTGCTCAGACGATGTCTGAGGAGGGGGAATTACGGAATGTTTCGTTTCAAGATTTCTTCGCAGACCCGCCCCCGCAGAAACAGGACTTTCTTCCCTTTTGGCTTGTGCGTGGCTTCCCTTTACCTGAGGGGAACTATTGCGTGAGGAGAGAGGTGATTCGGGCGTGGTTCCCCGATACGGGGTCGAGTGGCTGGTTTCGAACATGCCCGCATCTTGGTTTCATGTACCGGTTTGTTACGGAAGGGTATAGCCCGTACTTTCTCCCAGTGGTCGCAAATTTCGGCAGGATACACCATGATCAACGGAGTCAGCGGTTGAGTGCGGTGGAGAAGCCGGCGGAAGTTGCATACCGCAGGGCTGTAAAAGAGTACGGCAAAAGCATTCTCAGTGGACGAACGACGCATCGTTTTCGGAATGGCACGTCCCAGGTGATTAGACAGATGCAACCGCATGAGCTTCACTCGCTGAGGAGAAGTATATGGCGACATCGATTGCTCCGTTCCCGCCTGGTTCGAGTTGATCCCTACACTCTGGCATTGAAGCTCAAGGAGCGAATATTCTGTTAAGTGGAACCATGACCTTATTTCAGGCGTGTTGATTCTTTCGTGATTGCACTTGGATAGCCTCCCTGGCATGATGAACTAAACCATTCTCGTGAAACTTATTCTTATACTAGTGGAGGAGTAGGGGAGAGTGATGGCCCCGTCTCGTTATGACGTCTAAACAGCTGGATGTGCTCTTCATCAACGCCGATTCGTCACTACAGGCCTATCAAGGATTGGCGAAGACCTATTCGGCGATTGAGCCTCCCACATGGGCCCTGTTGCTCGCACAGTCATGTCGAGCGAAGGGCTTTGGCGTGGCGATTCTGGATTGTGACGCTGAGAAGTTATCGTTGTCGGAAGCCGTGAGTCGGATTCAGAGTGCGAACCCTCGCCTGATCGTTTTCGTGGTGTATGGACAAAATCCGAATTCCGGGACCACTGGGATGATCGGGGCCAGCGCGCTTGCGAGCGAAGTCAAGCAACAGCATCCGAATCTCCCTGTCTGTTTCGTGGGGTCTCACACCAGTGCCTTGCCGATGGATGTCTTGCAGCTTCCGTTCGTCGATTTCGTGCTTCTGAATGAGGGAGTGTATGCGCTGCACAACCTTCTGCGAACCGATCTCCGTTCCGGGCTAGGGGGTGTGAAGGGGATCGGGTATAAGATGGGCGATTCTAGTCAAGTGAGTCGGCCAATCTTGAATGAGCCGCAAGCAGTCGTCCCGCAAGATCGAATGGACATCGATATGCCTGGCTACGCATGGGATCTCCTGCCATACCGGACGCGTCCGCTGGATTTGTATCGGGCGCATTTTTGGCACGCTGAGTTCGATCATGAGAAGCGTACGCCCTTCGCAGCGATCTACACATCCTTGGGATGCACGTTTGCCTGTGATTTCTGCATGATCAACATCATCAATCGTGTCGATAATGGCAGTTCAGTTGATGCGGCGCAGTCCCGTGGCATGCGTTTCTGGAGCGCGAAGCTCATTGCCGGAGAGCTGGAGAAGCTGGCGGAGATGGGGGTGGAAACCATCCGCATCAGCGACGAAATGTTCTTCTTGAATCGGAAGTATTACGAGCCTCTGTTGCAGGACATTATCGAACGAAAGTTGGCTTTGCGGATGTGGGCCTATGCCAGGGTTGATACGGTGCGCCATGAGTATATCGACTTGTTTAGGCGATCCGGCATCAACTGGCTGGCGCTCG
>JANPKE010000450.1:0-2626 GCA_031425875.1 Nitrospirota bacterium | reverse complement strand
CAGCCACATCCGGTACCGATCCTTGATCGTCGGGCGCATGTTCTTGCCGTGGATATACCCGTGCTCCTGGGTAAAACAGGAATCCCATAATCTGGCATGCGCGGTGTGCTGGTGGGAGAGGTCCGGTGTCTCCTCGACCGTATGACAAAAGCAAGTCGGGCAGACCATCGTGCAATTCGTACAGGCGAGACAGCGACTCGCCACCTCATCCCATCGCGGATGTTCATGGGCATCATAGAGGGCTTGCGGTAAGCGTGAGTGATCGAGCCCTCTGACTTGGCTCTGGGCGCAGGCGTCGATCCGGGTCGCTGCCTCAGCACTCAATTGTTCTGAACCCGTAGACAAAGAGAGGTGGGAGAGCAGATCACGTCCCGCATCGCTGCCTGCTTCGATCAGCAGCCTGTCGTCCACTTCGGTCAGCGCGAGATCGAAGCCGGTTCGGGCACGGGGGCCGGTCTCCATTGACGTGCAAAAACAGGTCGCCAGCGCCCTGGTGCAGTTCACGGCGACCACGAAGAGCCCTTCGCGGCGGGTCGCGTAGTAGGGGTCAGGGTACGCGCCCTTCAGAAATATCCGATCTTGGATGGCTAGCCCAGCAAGATCACAGGCGCGAGCGCCGATGACCGCGACTTTTTCCGATTGCGGAAGCGTCGGACGAGCAGTGAATCCATCCTTCGTCCGCTCGATCTGCAAGAGCGGCTCGCGTGGCGCAAAGACGAACTGCTTGAGCGATTGCGGTCCATGGACGACACCGAAGACTTCGTGGGAGCCGGTCTGCTCGAGCCGATAACGACCCGGTTCTTGCTGATCGCGCCAGCCGATCGGTAGATCAGACACAGACCGGACGGTCTCCCACACGACCGACCCATCACGCACCATAGGGCCAGCAATGCGATATCCCTTCGTGCTCAAAGCATCGAGCAATTGCTGGAGGCTGGATTTCGGTAGGATGCCGTGCATGTCACTGGTCATGACCAATCACCCTTGATTGCTCAGCGGATTGTTCTTCTCATCCCCATCGTAAGGAATCTGTTCCCCTCACACAAGATAGTCAATCCGGCCGTCATATCCCCGAAGAAAAGCACTCCACCCTGACGACAATTGGTCACGCTATGCAACCGGCACAGGTCAATTGCCCTGCCGCCTCGTGTGGGTGGATGGCCCGCGACCCGTTAATCATGGAAAGCTACTTTCCTCTTGGCAGGAGAGAGCGATTCACTCTCTCCCCGGGCAAGAGGCCTCTGCCGGTGAGCGAGAATGACCGCATCAATGCGTTCACCGCAGCTCACGCAACGAAAGTCGATCGACCTGATTTCGAAGACTTGTTCAGAGACCATGAGACCTCCGCAACGATGGCAGCGATCAGTACGTGTAGTTGTCTTTTCAGCCACGGTGTTGGGCATGATCCATTCCTCCTTCCTAATACGAGACGACCATGTGTAAAAGGATTCAACGGAAGGATCTGCACAACTCCATCGGCACCGACCAATGTCGAAAGAGGCGACAGCCCCATCGGTGCCACTGGCCCGAAATGCTACAGTCTCTATTCATGAGCTCCGCGCAGCCGAGAACCAGCTATAATCTAACCCGCTGCATTTTCTGGAACGCGCTCCTCAACTTCGCCTCCCCGACTCTTGGCACCATCAATGCACAGACTCATCAATGGCAGGGCATCAGGCCCTTCATCAACTACACAAGGAGGCAATGGTCATGAGCGCATTAACACGATGGGAACCGACAACGCGGTGGAATCCGTTCAGGGAACTCGAAGACATGGAGAAACGACTGTCAAGCTACTTCGGCCGCACATCGGTTCCTTCCGGTGGCGATAAGAAGGAGGCGATCACCGTGGCTGAATGGTCGCCGTTGGTGGATATCTCGGAGGACGACAAGGAGTACCTGATCAAGGCTGAAATTCCAGAGATGAAGAAAGAGGACATCAAATTGAATGTGCACGACGATGTCCTCATGATCACGGGCGAACGAAAGTACGAAAAGGAAGAGAAGGACAAGAAATATCACCGCGTGGAGAGAGCCTACGGTAGCTTTATGCGGAGCTTTACCCTTCCCGAAGATGCCGATGGTTCCAAGGTCAACGCCGAGTACAAGGACGGCGTACTGAAAGTCCATCTGCCAAAGGCAGAGAAGGCTAAGCCTAAAGCGATCGAGGTGAAAATTACCTGAAGGAAACGGCTAGGAGTCGCGTGTAGCTCCGGTTCAACGAGAAGGAGGACACCATGTTTCGCCATCCTCGCTACCTCGAAATTCCCTGCGAGATGCGTTGGGATCAGAAAGAGGCAGGGCCGCACCACCACCTGCTGCTCATGGTCATCCTGGTTCTCATGGTGATGTTTTTGATCGGTGTTGGTGTGACAAGCGGTCTGATGTAGAACGGCGAGCCCACTGAGCGGAAGGAAAGCGCGTGATATTCAAGAATCGCGAAGAGGCTGGCCGTCGACTCGTGGAGCGACTGATCCGATATCATGAGGATCAGGCAGCTCTGATCTTGGCGCTGCCACGTGGTGGGGTCGCAGTCGGGTATCAGCTGAGTCTGGGATTGCACCTACCGCTGGACGTATGTATCACCCGTAAGCGGAGCGCACCGGATAACCCCGAGTATGCACTC
>JANPKE010000449.1:0-1744 GCA_031425875.1 Nitrospirota bacterium | reverse complement strand
CAAAGGCGCGGGAAAAGTCCGTATCATCAGTGTGGTCCCCTCGCTCGACACCCCGGTCTGCGAACAACAGACGCATCTTCTGAGCGAGCGCAACAAAGGCCTTGATAAGATGGTCGAACTCATCACCGTGAGCGTTGATACGCCCTTCGCCCAAAAACGGTTTGCGGCAGAAGCGAAAATCGCCAACGTCACCTTCCTATCCGACTACCGGGGTGCCGAGTTCGGCAAGACGCATGGTCTCTTTTTGGAAGGGCCACACATTTTGACGAGAGCGGTCCTGGTCGTCGATAAGACGAACACCATTCGTTATCTTCAAGTTACCCCGGAGCTCACTCAACTCCCGGATATGGAAGAAGCCTTGCAATTTGCTCGTCGATTGGTGACGGAGAGCTGAGAGGACAACCAGGCTACGGTTGAGGTCGAGCCTGGACCTGGAGGTTTCATTGTCTCCTGAACCTCAACCGTAGCCTCGGTGCTTCTGGGCACGCATGGCTCATTACGATTTGCTCGTCATCGGCACGGGACCTGCCGGCCAAAAGGCTGCCATTCAGGCAGCCAAGCTCAATAGGAAGGTCGGAATCATCGAGCGAAAGGCCGTCGTTGGTGGGGTCTGCATCAATACCGGCACCATTCCGAGCAAATCCCTCCGCGAAGCAGTGCTCTACCTCTCGGGATTTCGACAGCGCAGTATCTACGGAGACACGTACCGCGTCAAGAAGAAGATCACAATAGAAGACTTGGCCTTCCGCGCGAATCATATCATCAAGCACGAGATCGAGATCGTGCAGAACCAGATGGCCCGGAATCAGGTCGATATGGTGTTTGGTTCCGCCAGCTTTCTCGACCCCCATCGTCTTCGCATTCAACGAGATCATGGCACACTTGAGCTGACGGCAGACTTTATTCTTATCGCCGTGGGGACAGAACCAGCTCGACCGTCCGACATTCCGTTCGACGGCCACGCGGTCATCGATACGGATGGTCTCCTGACCCTGAAACACATCCCTGACGCCATCGTCATTGTCGGAGGTGGGGTGATCGGAACGGAATACGCCTCGATGCTCGCCGCCTTGGGAATCCCTGTCACCCTTATCGACAAACGACCGCGGCTGTTGGAGTTCGTGGACGCTGAGATCATTGACACGCTCCAACAATGCATGAAAGACCTCGGCGTGACGCTGTATCACGATGAAGAAGTCCTCGCGATCAAGCGAGAGGGGAACAACTCTATCCGCGTGTCCTTGCGGAACAACCGGCCGATCCAGACGTCGACACTCATGTACGCGGTTGGTCGCGTCGGGGCGACAGGGACGCTCAATCTGGAAGCCATCGGATTGCAACCAGATACCCGAGGACGGGTTACCGTGAACGAACACCTCCAAACCTCGATTCCTCACATCTATGCAGCCGGTGATGTCATCGGTTTTCCAGCACTGGCCTCCACGTCGATGCAACAAGGCCGCCACGCGGCCTGCCATGCGTTCGGTCACACGGATCACACGGACACCTCGCTCCTCCCGTATGGCATCTACGCCATTCCTGAAATCTCTATGGTGGGACGAAACGAGGAAGAACTCACGCAGGCAGCCATCCCCTTCGGGATTGGCATCGCCCGTTATAGGGAGATTGCTCGCGGGCAGCTCATCGGCGACGAAACCGGCATGCTCAAGCTGCTGTTTCATCGGGACACCAAACATCTACTGGGCGTTCATGTTATCGGCGAGGGAGCGACTGAGCTGATCCA
>JANPKE010000448.1:0-8095 GCA_031425875.1 Nitrospirota bacterium | reverse complement strand
ACCAACCGATGTCCTCGTGCTCAATACCTGTTCCGTGACAGAAGATGCCGAACGGACATCGCGATACCTGATCCGGAAAACGCTGAAACACTCTCCCCATGCCTTCATCGCCGTGACAGGCTGCTACGCCCAAACGGGAATGGAATCGCTTCAACGCCAAACAGGGGTCGATCTCATCGTCGGTCACCAATACAAGCTCGATCTGCCAGCCTACCTTCCTCCCGCTCACGAGCTACGGAAACGATCCGTCGCAGAACTTCGTCATACTAACTCGATTGCGCGCGGAGACTTCGATCTGCCTCACTTCGCAGAACCGGACTCCACCCGTGCCTTGCTCAAAATACAGGATGGCTGTAGCGCGATGTGCAGTTTCTGCATTATTCCGTTTGCACGAGGCCATGAGCGAAGCAGAACGTTCGAGGACATCCAGCGGGAAGTTGAAATCTTAGCCGCCCGAGGATACCGGGAAGTCGTGCTCACCGGGGTGAACATCGGTCAGTACGCACACAACGGCCGGGACTTTTGTGCGTTGCTTCGCTGGCTCGACCAACACCCCGGCCTCGAACGTATTCGTATCTCTTCGATTGAACCAACTACTGTCGGCGAAGAAATACTCGACTTCCTTGCCTCATCCAACAAACTCTGCCCGTACCTTCATATTCCGCTGCAAAGCGGAGACAACCAGGTATTACAGGCCATGAATCGACGCCATACGATTAAGGCCTACACCAAGCTGATCGAAACGGCGCTCACGAAGATTCCCAACCTTGGCCTTGGAACTGATCTTCTGGTTGGATTCCCTGGCGAAACTGACACGGCGTTTCGGAATACCGTCGCGGTTGCAACAGATCTTCCATTTTCTTATCTCCACGTGTTTCCCTACTCCTCCCGACCGGGAACGGCCGCGCTGCGCATCAAAGAACGTGTGCCGTCCGCATCGGCCAAGAAACGGACCGATCTGCTGCTCGATCTGGATCGCGCCAAACGACTGGCATTTCACAACAAGCAGATCGGAAAAACCGTCTCAGTCCTGTTCGAAACCGGAACTCGAGATTCCTATCGCTTCGGCACAACTCCGAACTTCACCAGAGTGGCAGTCACGGAGACAGGCGACCTTCAGAATCAGATTTTACCGGTCACAATTACCGCCGCCGCAGACCGTTTTACGTTTGGCCATCTTACGGCTTCTCAACACACACACTCTGCCATGACACTGCTATGACGCTGAAGACTGCCCCCCACGTGCATATCGAAACCTTCGGCTGCCAAATGAACGAGTCCGATAGCGAGCTTGTCCGCTCGATGCTGAAGCGAGAAGGGTTTGTCTTTACGGAAGACCGCGAACGGGCCGACGTGGTACTGGTCAATACCTGCGCCATTCGGGAGAACGCGCATAAGAAGATCTACGTCCATCTCTCGGAGCTGAAAGCGATCAAAAAGCAGCGCCCTCTTGTCGTCGGCGTCCTCGGCTGTATGGCCCAGAACCTCAAAAGTGAGCTCGCTGAAAAGGAACCGCTGATTGACGTCTTAGCCGGCCCGGATGCGTACCGTCAACTTCCCTCATTGCTGGCAACCGCACTCAACGAACAAGAACAGGGGCTCTCGCAGAAAGGGTTTGCCCTCGATCTGTCTGAGTATGAAACCTATGAAGGGATCATGCCGGACCGCAACAACGGAGTAAACGCCTGGATTACCGTCATGCGAGGCTGCGATAACTTCTGCTCCTTCTGTGTCGTCCCCTATACCAGGGGACGTGAGCGTTCGCGCGATCCGGAATCCATTCTTCTCGAAGCTCGCGACGCGTCCACCCGTGGCTTTAAGCAACTCACGCTGCTCGGACAGAACGTCAATTCTTACTGCCATGAAGGATGGGACTTTACCAGGCTCATCGCTGCCGTGGCAGACACGCCTGGTATCGATCGAGTACGGTTTACCTCTCCACACCCGAAAGACTTTCCCCTTGCGCTCGTCGACGCAATTGCCACGCACCCCAAAATCTGCAAGCACATTCATCTCCCGCTTCAGGCCGGAAGTGATCGCATACTTGAACTGATGGGGCGGACCTATACGGGAGCCGAGTATCTGGCATTGGTTGATCGAATTCGAAGCCGTATCCCCGACATCGTTTTGACGACGGATATCATCTGTGGTTTCTGCTCTGAGTCGGAGGAAGACTTCCAAGCCACCCATCGCATAATCGAACAGACGCAGCTCGACTCAGCCTACATCTTCAAGTACTCGGAACGGAAGCATACGATTGCGGCAAGAAAATATGCGGATGATGTCCCTGATCGAGTCAAAGGCATGCGCGTCGCTCAACTCCTGGAGACTCAGCGCCGCATCACTCTAGAACGCAACCGACGGTATATCGGCAAGGCAATGCAGGTGTTAGTTGAGAGAGATGCAACCCGCTCGTCAACCCAGGCAATGGGGAAAACCGATGGCAACATCACGATTGTATGGGAGAAAAGCACCGGTGATTTTCAGCCAGGTACTCTGATTACGAAACAGATCTTTGATGCCTCGGCTGCGACTCTCTATGGGGAGTGAGATTCTAATCTCGTAGACAGTTCGTATTGGAGGCATTAACAAACTCACCCTTTGGAACAATTCTGCACACCTCATGGTGGAAAGGAACATTTTTTGACCGGCTCGCTCGGCCACTTTCAGAGTATCTCGTCGGCCGTTCTTTCCCTGTATTCGCTCCCCCGTAATCTCCTTGATGACCAAGCCCACCCCCAATCGTCCAAAGCTTTTCCTCCACTTGATCAATCTTTCGCCGCTAACCTCATGATTATAAAGGCACTGTCTTAAGTCGCTCTTCTAGAGTGTGGTCACCAGTCCTGACCTTCGGATGCTGAGCTCTAGTAAGGACCTCTCCCTCTTCCCTTGACCGACGATACAAGCTGTCACTTCCAAAATGTGAAGGCATGGACCTTGCTCAAATTTCGGCGTCCACCTGTTCAGCAACCAGAGCCTTTGCCTCGCGCTATGAAGTCCGCCGACTCCGATTCAACACCGAATCCCAACCCATCTGATTCCCGTTTCACACTCGAAACAATCATTTCGGTTGGGGTAGTCGGGTGGCTGGTAATCGGCATAGTACTCATGGGTCTAGGTGTATGGTAGTTCGGTATAAGAACCAGGATCAAACTCGGAGCTTTCGCTATAGAGGCCAACCGGCCTCCTCAGCCACAAGACCACAGATGAGGAGATCCCCTATGCCTGTCCCTTTCACTGTCCGCAGTTCCCACTATGTCGGCGTCTTGATGTCCCTCAGCCTGATCGTGACCGGATGCTCCATGTTTTCCGGAGAGGCAAAGCTTCACAAAAATGCTAAAGGATCCGTCTATCTCAAGGAGATCGCCGATTGGTCATTTTCAGCCAACCATCCTGCCACCATCGACCAGATGACCATGCTGAAAATAGTCAAAGGCGTTGTGACCGACGACGTTCAGAAAATGTCAGGCAACATGCCCGCCAGTGGCAGCAAGCCGATGAGAGTATTCAGCGATGAAGACGCCGAGTTTCTTGCTCCCCTGCTAGCCCAAGGCTTATCGCAAGCGAAACCGGAGCAGATTGTCGGTTTCAAGGTGTCTCCATCGGCAGGGTCAGGCACTGAACCCACAGCGGGCACCCTCTATGTCCATAAAGAATCAATCCATTTGACGATCGCTCCTTCCCAAAACAGGAAGGCCGCGGGCTTCAATCCTAGTTCTGCTGCGCGTTTTGAAAAAGCTCCTTCCTTCGTCGCTCTGGGGAGTGGAGCCATGACGATGGTCATCGATTACCAGCCCCTCGCCAAAGCAGGGACGCCTGGTTCGCTGCTAACAGCAGGGGCACCGAAACCTCTCCCATCTTCTGCAGCACAGGCTGCTCCGATGGTACCAGCCGCTGCACCGACACTAGACCCATCGGTCACGGAAGCAGCATCGCCACAGGAGGCTTCCGCCTTGCTAGACCCTCAAGAGTTTCCGGCTCATAGCCGGACCGATTCAGGAATTCCTCGATTGAGCACCGATGAACTACTCAACAAGAAGCTGGATGAGCTCCGTGAAGCGCGAGAAGCTAACAAACGCAAAGATTCCGAGATCGCAATGCTGAAGAAGGAAGCAATGTGGATGAAACAAGAACTCCGTCAACGGGCGGAAGAAGTGAAAGCTATGAAAACCAGCAAAACAGCGGCTCGCTCAGTCCCGAAAAAGAAATCGGCGGAAGCGTATCAGACTCGGTGACCCACTGATCGATCTACCCGACGTCGCAGAGCTCAGGCTGCAGCAGAACGACCTCTCTGGACAGGGGCTGACGAAAGTTCATGCGGCAGTAGCAGGCATACGTCACATAGGTATCTTGTAGACAGTACTGCGCAAGCTCGCGACCCTGCCTTTTCTCCCACATTTCGGCGACCTGTTCCCCACTGCCCGACTTCGTTTCGACCTGTAATGCTCTAGCCAGGACGTCGAGCTTGACCCACCCCCTCGTATCCCAATTACTCCAGATGGCCATGGTGTCATAGACCGGTTCGGCACGGAACTTCGCAAGGTTGATATCGAGGCTGGGTTTCACTTGATTGATGATCGACCGCTTCTTGATAAAGGGCAGATCAAAGCCAAGTCCGTTGTGTGTGATGAATAAGGCAGGACGGTCCTGGGCTAACCTTGCCCAGAATTGGCGGAGCAGTTCGCGTTCGTTCGCACCGAACCAAGCGACGGCGCTGCGCGCTTCCATCTGATCGGAAAACTCCAGCAGGCCGATACAGACGATGCGGCTGAATGTCCCATCGAACGCCGACTTGGCGTACAGCTCATCCTCTGCGTGCCGGCGTTCTTCTGCCGCACCTGCGGCAAAGAGGTCATACCCCTCGTCGGCTTGGGGGGATTCACTGCTCATCGACGCCTTCCCCGCCAAACGCGCCCATTCTTCACGAGGAGCTTGGACGGTTTCGATATCGAGCACCACCTTCATCGTGAAACTCCAAACGCATCACGCCGCAAGGCTTCGATAACCGCGTAGTCTGCCGGCGGGAACGCAAACTGCGTGAGTTCTTCGGGATAGACCCAGCGGATTTCTTCACAACCGATAGGCACGGGTTCCCCCTGTTCAATGGCACATCGAAAAAAATGCAACTCGATAATTTGATCCAGGTAGTCGTGCCGAATGATCCGATACAGAATAGGATGGTCGATGCGAACACTCAGCTCTTCAAACAGCTCTCGTTGCAAACACTCCGTGAGCGATTCGCCCATTTCCCGTTTTCCCCCAGGGAACTCCCAGAAACCCGCCAAGTGGGCACCAGGTTTTCGACGGGCGATTAAATAGCGACCGTCACGGTGGATGAGCCCTGCCGCCACTTCAATGACTTGCATGATCAGCCTACTACCGTTCACGAGTCGTCGGACTGAACGGATATGTCTTACAGAACGACTTCATCGGACACAGGAGACAATAGGGATCACGAGCCGTGCATACCATCGCTCCAAAGTCCATAATCGCCTGATTAAAGTCATACCCTTTCCCACGCGGGATCAAGGTTTCCGACAATTCCCATAGTATCGTCTTCTGTGCCTTAGGGTCACCTTCAGCGACAAACACCCTGTGCAAGACACGGATCACGTTCGTGTCCAGAATGGGCGCATCTTCATTGAACGCAAAGGAGCGAATTGCCCCGGCAGTATACCGCCCAATCCCTTTGAACGAGAGCAACTCGTCAGCATCGTTGGGAAGTTTACCCCCGTACCGTTCCATCGTCTCGCACGCGATTCCGTGCAGCCGTTCCGGGCGAATGTTGTACCCAAGGGGATACCAGGTCTTCTTGACATCGGCGACCGGAGCCTCTGCCAAGTCTTCGAAACTCGGATAACGTTTCAAAAACTCGTGGTACTTAGGGATCACCCGATCAACTTGGGTCTGCTGAAGCATCACCTCTGAGACGAGGATATGATACGGGTCTGAGGTTTTCCGCCAGGGTAAATCCCGGCCATGTTCCCCATACCACTTCAGAAGCCTTAGTTGAAATCGGCGCTTAGCAGAACGCTCGGGTAGAACGGACTTGCCAGGATGTTTCTTGTTAGAGGGACGTCTCGTAGGCATGCATCAAGTCCTGTAGCCACGGTCTCTCGACCTCGCCATTGTAGGAGTCCCCTTCCTTTAAAATCAAATGCGCCCATGTACACCGCTCGATCGAGGAAACGTGTGTTCAAATGTCCTCGGACTGTCTGTTCAAGGAACAACTCGCATGGTACTCTGTATAAAGCCGCAATTTGAGGGGAGCATGAAGCGGAAAGCCTTCCGAGTTCGGTCGTCACGAGCCTTGGTGTTGGCTGGGAGTATGGTTTGCGTCCTCTTCCCCTGCCCGACCATCGCTGAAACTCTCCAGATACCATGGGAGTGTTCTAACTACACAGGCGGCGCACAGACCCGTTGTGTAAACGCCCTCATGGAAGCACAGCAGAAAAAAATTGCTGAGCTTGAAGGGAAACTCCAGGCCCAAGAGGGGGCAGTCAGTCAACTCAAGAGCCAGCTCGATCGACAATCAACCGCGACGGCGGATTTACAACGACAGCTTGTAGAACGGCCCACCACGAGCATTGTCCCAATCCCGTATTCCTCTCCCTACTCCTATGGCTATCCCCTTGGCCTCGGGTTGGGGCTTGGACTTCATTTTGGAAATTCTGGGTTGTATGCGTCACCCTTGTACCGTCCCCTTTGGGGTCCTCGACATTATGAGTATTGGGGCTATCGCTGGTAACGGTGCCTAACAGGGGAATCCAGCAACACCTCTTTCGTTCTGAACGCAATTACCTCTGTCCAGATCAGTCTTTTCGTTGACAAGTTGCCTCCAGCCACATAGCCTGCTACTTGGTACCCCATTAGCTACAACTGGCTACAACACCGAATCGGCTTGACAGGCAAAGAAATCTGCCACGTGACGTAAGGACGCTCGATGGTCACCCGTAAATTCCCGCGGTTTCCGGTAGCAATCCCCAGCACGTTGGTTCAGAGAGATAAACTTCGATACAACGCGTCTGTGAAAGATCTCTCGCTGAAAGGCTGCCGATTAGAAAGCGTGGTCCAGCCCTTTACGGGCATGCAGGTGGAATTACTCATTGAACTACCGGGCGAACCTACCCCCATCCACATTAGCAAGGGGACCGTCCGCTGGTCCGGATCACAGGGCATCGGTGTCGAATTCTTAACCGTGGCACCCGCTGAACAAGAACGACTCAAGCGGATAGTCGAACAGCTCTCCGTGACAGCAGGACAGGCCCTCATTATTCCAAAAGGCGAGTTGCCAAAGGCGTGAAGCAGATCGCTCAGCTGTCGGCTGCAGACTATTCCCCAAGTTTAACGAGCTCAATCATCCGTTTCTAAAAACAGACAGGGCTCCCCTCACCGGCGTATCCGGCACGCTGGCCAGCGGGAGTTGGAATTCACCGTGCTTCGCGTCATCTCTGTTCCACGCACACAGACTTCGATCGAGTCCAAGCCCACCGCTGTTTTGCGACCAGACCCGTTGCATTCCGCCCATCCTGGCCCGTATTCTCGTTCTATGGAGCTCTCGTCGTTGTCGATGGAACAATTGAAAGAATTAGTCCACGGCCTCGTGGACGATCGGATTCGCGAGTTGATCGGAGATCCCGACCTTGGCCTCCAACTCGGCGATTCACTCAGAACCCGACTCAAGCAGTCATTAGCGAGCAATGACCGGCTCTCCGGAGAAGACATAGCCGAGCGAATCGGCCTTCGGTGGTAAAACCCCATGCCCTGGTACCGCCTCACCTTTCAACCCAGCACGGTGCAAGATCTCGCCGCAATTGACAAGGCCATGGCTCAACGGCTCCTCGACAAATCCAAGTGGCTAGCTTCCAATGTCGACAACCTGCGCCATGAATCGATCGCGGACGACCTTCCTGGACTCTGCAAGTATGCCGTAGGGGAATGGCGGATTTTCTATGCAATCGACCGCACAGAACACCTCGTCGATATCCACGCGATCGTGCCCCAGCGTGCGCTTCGCTCCTGAAAACCCCGGTCAGTTGATAGTCCCCAGGACGTCTTCGACATGCAGCTGAAACGTTCCCCGTGCCGCATCCTC
>JANPKE010000447.1:0-5021 GCA_031425875.1 Nitrospirota bacterium | reverse complement strand
CGGGAATCGCCCTGATCAACACAGTTGAGGAACCAAAAGGTTCAATGTCCACTCCCAACCGCTCCAAGTCATGTTGGTAACGCTGAAGCACTGTCGTTTGAAGTGGTGGCAGTTCGACCGGATCAGGGATCAGCAACGGCTGAGCTTGAATACCACGGGTCGTCCACGCACGATACAGTCGCTCAAACAGGACCCGCTCATGAGCCGTGTGTTGATCGATCACCGTCAGATCGCCCCCAACTTGAGCGATAAGGAACGTCCGATTGATCTGCCCCAGTGCAATCACCTCAGCTGAAGGCACTCGCGCGTAAGACTCCGCCGCTTCGCTCACCAACGGCAATTGGGTTGCAAGGCTGGGCTGCAGGGTCGTCGATTCCGTTTCATCGGATTCCGCCGTGGGGAGAGTTGTCACGATGGAACCCAAGATCCGTCGCACGGAGGACTCTACGAACGGGGTCTTCCCAAGCTCATCGGTCTTTCCGCCGCTCAAGGCATGGCGGACCGCTCGCCGTACGAGTTGGTGAATCATCTCGCTGTCAGAAAATCTCACTTCACGTTTAGTTGGATGGACATTGACATCGAGGCGGTCCGGGTCAATGTCCAGAAACAGCACGAATCGCGGGTGACTCCCCTTGGCAAGAAATGCCCCATACCCTTCCCCAACGGCATGAGACACCGCCACGTTGCGCACAGGACGACGGTTTACAAACAACTCTTGCGGGATGCGAGCAGGCTTTGCCTGGACCGCATCCACGATGTACCCGCTGAGTTGGGCCCCAGGGACCGAAGCCTTGATCCGGAGACTGTGGTCGAGAAAGGTGCGCCGATAGACCTGGGCGATCCGATCGTCATCTGACGAAGCGGACGGGTAGTTGAGGATCTCCTCGGCATTGTGCGTCAAGCGGAAATGAATGGACGGCCAGGCGAGCGATGCCTGCTGGACGACCCGACTGATATGCGAGAACTCCGTGATGGTCGACTTCAGAAACTTCTTCCGAGCCGGCTGATTGTGGAACAGCTCTGCGATTTCGATGCGTGTTCCCCGGACCGGAGGAGCGTCGGCGATCCTCCCGATCGCTCCCCCAACAACTTCTAACTCAGTCCCCACTTCGGCAAAACGAGTCGCCGTCATCAGCCGAACATGGGCCACTGCGGCAATGCTCGGCAGCGCTTCGCCTCGAAACCCCATTGTTCGAATGGACCAGAGATCCAGATCGGATCGGAGCTTGCTCGTGGCATGCCGCTGAAACGCAAGCGGGGCGTCTTCCTGAGTCATACCCTCCCCGTCATCGGTCACCCGAATCAGAGAGAGTCCTCCGTCCTTCACATCGATCGTGATGGACCGACTTCCCGCATCGACGCTGTTTTCGAGGAGCTCCTTGACAACCGCCGCCGGACGTTCGACCACCTCTCCAGCGGCAATGCGACCGATGACCTCTTCTGGGAGAATACAGATCCGACCACTGCCGTCGGTTTTCAGCACGACACGATGCTCCTCATGAGTGAGCGGGCGGTGATGAGGCGGGGACGTCGCGTCACGGCGACGATCATCGGATTTCGGCCAACTTATTCTTTGCCAGCTTTGATTCGTCCGATGAGGGGAACTCTTCAAGCACTCGCTTCAGATTCTTTCTTGACCGAGCGAGATCACCGGTCTCAGCCGTCGCCAAACCCAGCTTATACAACGCCGCCGGCACCTTTTCGTTCCCTGGATACTCCGCCACAAGAGAGTCGAACGTGTGGATGGCACGCCCATAATCTTTCAAGTTGTAATACGATTCTCCCAACCAATAGTGGGCGTTCGGAGTCAGAGACGTACCGGGAAAGTCCTTGATGAACCGTTGGAACCCTGCGACCGCAAGGTCGTATTTCCCAGTGAGATAATCATTATATGCCAGATTGAAGGCGGATGTCGGCGTAATTCCAGACACGGTCCCCGTCGGCTCGGCAGATTGCGTCTGTTTGAGCGGCCTAGAAGCGCGCGGCTCAGTCGGGGAATCCACCTTGGCAGATGCCTGGCTGGCAACTTCTTCCAGCTTTGCCAATCGACTTTCAAGCTTTTGAAAGCGAGTTGCCAGGTCATCGAATCGCAACTTCGCTGGATCCGTCTCCTTGCTCCTCTCGACGGCATCCAATCGGCGCATCGCGCTATCCACCCGTTGATGGTCCTGATCCTGCGTTCGCGAGATCGTCGAGAGCTGATTGCGCATTTCCATAAAATCGGCATGCTTGGCACAGCCGGCGAGTACGACCGTCGATGCCAACACTCCCCATGCCGCAGAACGGAAAACAAGTGTACGGACACACATGTTGTTACCGCACCTCCTTGAGTTGCACCAGTTTATCCGAAGCCTTTCCCGCCTCAACCGTTTTCGGGTAGAGTGTGACGACCTGCTTGAAGGCGGACGACGCTCGCCTTTTATCCTTCAGAGCCAAATACGCATACCCTTTCTTCAAGATTGCAGCGGGGACTTTTTCGCTACCAGGATAGTCGATCTCCACTTTATCGTAGGCATCGATCGCTCGTTGAAACTCTTTCTTGCCGAAATACGACTCTCCCAGCCAAAAGCGGGCATTCGGCGCAAGGGTGGAGTTTGGATACTCATCAAGAAATCCGGTGAATCCTTGCCGAGCGCCTTCCAGATCCCCATCCCGAAAGAACCCTAACACCCGCTCATAACGAACCCGATCAGGTGGATCGGCGCTGGCCTGAGCCGGTTCAAACTTTGGTGCTTCTTGAGGAGGAACAATCGTTGTCGAACCACCCGTCGTCTCTGACCCAGCAGACAACTTTGCGGCTTCCGCTCCGTCCACGATAGGCTCATTGGGACTTAGCGCGGAGTGGTGCACTGGTTTGTGAGTCTGCTGAAGAAGAGCAGGCTTATTGGATACGTGCTCAAGAGTTTTCGCCATGGCATCGATTCGTCCGTCCTGATCATCCAGACGAGCCGTGACCTTTTTCCCAACAGCTTCAAGCGCCTTTGTGATGGACACCACACTCCGGTGAACATCCTCCGCATGGCTCGCGGTCGCTTTTGAATCGCCATCGATTCTCGACGTCAGGTGCTTGCTAACTTGCTCATGGTCGCCCACGCGATCATTGAGTCCGGTCAGCGCCTCTCGAAACCCCGTCAGCGCCTGATTGAACTGCGTGAATTTTTGAGAGATCTGTTCAATCTTATTCTGGTGCTCGGCCAACTCTTTTTGATGCCCTTCCAGCTTGACATCGACGCGTTTTGTTAACCCCTCGTTCGTGCGCTGGACGACATCAATGACCTCTTTTTTCAACGCCTCCATGGCCTTCGATAGTTCATCAAGCCGGGCCGACACCTTCACGTCTTGCGTCTCGAAGCTCTTCTGCATCCACAGATACCGTGTGCTGCTGTCCCCTTCGAGCTTGGCCGCCAATTGTTCCAGCTTTTTGGTCTGCTGCTCCAACTGGGCTGACCGATGCTTGAAATCCTCCTGTTTGCCCTGGAGTTCTCGTGCCTGGTGCAGGGCCTTTTCCAGTTCTCCCCGCAGCTGCGGCAGTTCCTGTTCGCGTAAGGTTGAAAGTTCCTGGCTCTGCCTGGCTCTGGTCTGGGACAGCTGCTGCTGAAGATCCTTCTCCGCTTTTTTCAGGTCAGACTGCTGCGCGACACACCCAGGCAGAAGGAGACCACCCACGGCAATACCGAGGAGCACACCATGCGCCGTTCTTAGTTGAAACATCATGTTCTGAGATCCAAACGACCACCTACGATCAGGGCACGTGCAGGCGAGCGGTGCGATCAGCTCACTACTTTCCTGTTTTGACAGTGAGATGTCCTCGGCGATTCTGCGAGTAACACGATTCTGTATGTTCTGTGCAGAACGGCCGTTCTTTGCCGTAGGAGACGACCGATAAATACGTGGGAGCCACTCCCAGCTCGACGAGATAATTCCGAACGGCCTTCGCGCGCTTCTCACCTAGCACCAAATTGTACGCTGAGGTGCCGCGCTCATCACAATGGCCTTCGATTTTCAGTTGTGCGGTCGGATTTGATCTGGCCCATTCCGCATCACCGGCCAAGGCGTGACGTCCTTCATCGGTAACTGAAAAACTGTCGTACGCGAAAAAGACATCCCGAAGTCCGGCAGCTACCGAAGCCACCTGTTCCGCGCGAATTTCAGCCAACTGGCGGGCAACCGCGCCGGAATCTGCTTTGGCAACCATCGCGTTGGCATGGCCGACCCCGCCTGGACTCCCTGCATTACCAGCCTGTCCGCCCAACCGTTCTTCCGAAGGATTGCGATCCAACCCCCGTAAGTTGTTCGACTCATTACGTCCAGAGAACGACGTATCGGGAAAACTTGAACTCGTTCCGTCTTTGCCTCCCCCTCCCTTGGCCGTCTCGTCTTGTAACGCCTGCATATCACCCCCAGATCGAACCGCCTTCTTCGAACATGCTGGCATTCCCAGTACGATAGCACCAAGAATCAACGGCAGACAGCTGACTGGTATTTTTTTCATTGGATTCCTTCCCTCCTGTGAAATACCGTCCCTTTTTCTTACAACCTGGAACGATTGCCGTCAATGCCTTCCTGGAAATTTACGAGGCGGGGGACCAGGACGGCGCGCTATTATGAGTGCCGGTGAACGTAATGCGCTCGAGGTCTTTACCGTCCGCATCGATCATGTAGATCTGACTCTTCCCTTCCACGGTCGAGCTAAACACGAGATGCCGTCCATCTGGAGACCAGGACGGAGAATCATCCACTCCCAATCCTGTCGTTAATTGCAGACGTTTCTGACCATCGGGGGTGATCACACACAGTTTGTACTCTTTTTTGGGAGTCCGGCACACGTAGGCAATCCAATTTCCTCGAGGAGACCAGGCCGGGGCTGCATTATAGTCTCCTTCGAACGTCAATCGACGCACATTGGATCCATCCGCACTCATGAGAAAAATTTGTGGTCCACCGCTCCGATCGGACGTAAAGACGAGCTCCCGGCCCGAGGGCGACCACGAGGGGGACAAGTCCCCGGCCGCATGCGTGGT
>JANPKE010000446.1:0-3548 GCA_031425875.1 Nitrospirota bacterium | reverse complement strand
TAAAACACTCGCACTATCACGCGACTGCAATCTCCCTGGCACTGAATGGACTTGCATTCCCGGTCGGCCTCAAAGTGACACGATTCACCGCCTGTCCCCTGATCGACCGTGCCAATTCTTCAATCGCGACCTTCATAGACTCCTTATCGGCATCATCCAGTGACAACTACAGCCGAGAGACCAGGCTAGAACTCCTGAAAATCCTCCCTAAACTCGTTGGGAGTGTTGCCCTTGCCTGCGGCGAGCCTGGCTGGCACCGGTCTGGCCGATGCTACAGCTCCCCGCTGCGTGAACTTTGATTGGGGCGCCGGCGCGCTAGAGCGAGTCACCAACCTCTCCCGTGGTTGTGCAATCTCTCGCGAATGGTTCACGGCGAGAGCGGCACCCGTGCTCTTGGCCGATTCATGGTCTCGAATCTTGAACTCGGCCACCTGACTGAAGAGCTCATTGGCCTGCTCCTTCATAGACTGGGCAGATGAGGTGGTCTCTTCCACTAACGCCACGTTCTGCTGCGTCGCCTGGTCCATCGCCAGGATGGCCTTATTGGTCTGATCGATCCCACTGGCCTGCTCCTGCGAGGCCGCGCTGATCTCTGCAATGATATCCGTCACCCGCTTGACCGAACTGACGATTTCTTCCAGCGTGCGGCCTGATTGATTCACCAACGCGGTGCCGTCGCCGACCCGTTGGATGGATTCGTTGATGAGTCCCGAGATCTCCTTCGCCGCCAGAGCCGATCGCTGTGCCAGATTCCGCACTTCTGCCGCGACCACGGCAAAGCCTCGCCCATGTTCACCCGCTCGCGCCGCTTCTACCGCCGCGTTCAGGGCCAAGAGATTCGTCTGGAAGGCAATCTCATCGATCACCGTGATGATGTCGGCGATCTTCTTGCTGCTCTTGTTGATCTCTTCCATGGCATCCACAGCCTGTTGCGTCACAGCCCGGCCCTTGTCTGCCGTCTCGCGGGCCGTAATCGCCAGTTGATCAGCCTGCTTCGCGTTGTCCGCGTTTTGTTTCACCGTCGCGGTCATTTCCTCCATGGAGGCACTGGTCTCTTCCAAGGACGCCGCTTGTTCACTGGTGCGATGAGAGAGGTTCTCATTGCCCTTCGTAATGCGATCCGCCCCAGAGGACACCGCCTCGACCGCCGCCCGCACCGTCGTCATCGTCTCCGACAGATTGTGAAGGGCACCATTCACGTTCGCCTTCATCTGTTCGAACTCACCCTGATATGACCCGGACATGCTGTGGGTCAGATCTTTGATAGCCAGAGCGGCCAGCACCGTCTGTGCTTCATGCAGCGGGCTGGCGACGGCGTCGAGCAGACGATTGACGCTTTCCGTCAGTTCTCGTGAGGCGCCACTAAACGATTCCGTCTCAATCCGTTCGGACAATTGTCCAGCCGTCGCCGCCTTGATCATTTTCTCAACCTCAAACTGTGCCTGTTTTTGCCCGGTGATGTCCGTCGCCAGCTTGATCACCTTGAACGGCCGCCCCATCTCGTCCATGACCGGATTGTAGCTGGCCTGGAGCCAGACCTCCCGCCCACCCTTTGCCATGCGCTGGAATTGACCGGTGTCACACTCGCCACGCCCCAGTTTCTCCCAGAAGGAGCGATACTCGGTTGTGCCGCGGTACGACGGCGCAACGAACATGCTGTGATGTTTCCCCTTGAGTTCCTCCAAGCTATGCCCATCGTCTGGAGAAACAGGCCATTGGCATTTTGAATCGTACCGGTGAGGTCAAACTCGATCGTCGCATAGGACTTGTCGATCGCCTCCACCAACCCCTTCATATTCTGCCGAGCGATCTCATGTTGTGTCAGGTCGTAGCGGACCCCCAAATACTTCTTCGGTTTACCGTTCTGCCCCATAATGGGCTTAATGACCGCATCGACGTAGTAGGGCGTGCCGTCCTTCGCGCGGTTTTTGATGATGCCCCGGAACATGTCCCCTCGCGCGATCGTCTGCCACATGGTCTTGAAGATCTCTTTGGGCATGTCCGGATGCCGCGTGATGCTGTGCGGGCGCCCTATCAGCTCTTCGCGTGAATACTTGGAAATTTCTATATACTTGTCATTGATAGCAATAATGTTGCCCTTGAGATCGGCTTCCGACACGATGCTCGTCGTGTTCATGATGTCGATGCGGGCGTTCATCTCCTCGATCGCGTCCTGCTGCTTCGCCGCTGATTGGGCGAGTGCCTCGCCCATCTGATTGAACGCCGCCGCCAGCTGGCCCGTCTCTTCGGTTGTCGTCACGAGGCTCCGCGTGGTCAAGTCTCCTCCCGCCAGCTTCTTCGCCGCCCCTAGGACATCCGACACATTCTTAGTGATGCGTGTCGCAACCATCCACGACACAACCAAACCCAGCACCAACATAAGAACGGCAACGGCGATCGGCCCCCCCGTCAGCTGGACGCTCAGCCGTTGACTGCCCTGATAATTCTCTTGGGCTTGCGTTTCGTTTTCTCTGATCAGCGATTGGAGGTTGCCAAGCATCGCCTCCCGAACCGGCGCCAGTTCCTTCATGCGCACCTCTGTCGCGCCGTCCTTACTGTAGAGTCGACTGAGCTTCAAGACTTTCTCCCGGACTTCCTTATACTTCGCCAAGTTACCGGCATATTGCGCAAACGCCGTCCGCTCCGAGTCGCTGACAATAATTGAAGCATACTTGGCCAAGAGGTCGTCGATATCTTTGTCGATGGCCACGATGTCTTTCTCCGCCTTGGCCACTGCGGCACTGTCGAAGGCCTGAATATGGAATCCAATCTGGGCGACCATTTTGTAATTGAGGGCTTTCAATTCGCCTAGCTCCTTGACTGGAAGCAAGTTCACCCGATAGAGCGCTTCCGTACGCTGGCTCAGTTCCGACAACCCCCATGTTGAGAAGATCGTCCCGACCACCTGGCCGGCCAAGAAGATACCCGCAATGACAATCAGCTTGTGAACGGTTTTAAGATTGTCCAGTCTCTTCATGAGCTCTCCAGAGGTGCTAAAGGGTTTGGTGCCCGGAACACAGGATTAGCCATCAATATCACCATGGCCCGCTGGGATTCGGACTCCGCAGCATGGCAAGTCCTGTGGTGACAGGACCTTCGCACAGCATGACTCCATGTAAGAGATTGCCCTACGTCAAACCCACCAAGGCGAGACAGGTCAAAAAAAAGCGCACTCCCTGCCCCTCTCTTTAAGAGTGCCGGAGTGCGCCTTCAACTGACAGGTCTCGCTCCTGCCCGTCCAGGCGGTCTGAGCCTCACGCTCAAACCGACCGCTATGGTCTGGCCTGACACTTTATCGGTACGGGCTAAGAAACCTTGACCGCTGGGGGAGAGAGGAGGTTTCAGGTTGGGGAGTTGCAGGTCCGAGGTGTGAAGCGGGAGATGCCTGCCTCCAACTTCCAACCTCAGGCTTCTCCCCCTAACCGTTTCACGTTTCAGGCTGCCCAATAACTTAAAACTTTAAACATGAAACCTCCCCTGAAACCTGAAACTCATGCATCCTCCCGAAGCAATTGCTCGATTTTGGAACGGAGCAACCCCAGTTCTTT
>JANPKE010000445.1:0-1653 GCA_031425875.1 Nitrospirota bacterium | reverse complement strand
TGGCGTGCAAGCAGCTCAACAATGTTCAAGGGCAGATGAAGATTGCTGCTGCGAAAGGAATGGTCAAAGAAGCTCTTCAAGCCAGCGGCTTTGACCTGCTGAACCGGGTGTATGGAGAGAGCATTCAATTGTGCAACACAGAAGAAGAGGCTGCCGCCGCCTTTACGGGCTAGCCATTTGAGTGTTCTCCATTGTGCCCCATGCCCCGCGACGACCCAAACAAGACCGAATCTGCTCGAGCCGGGGCTCGACGACTCATCGAGCAGACGCCGAAGGCGTTAGCCGGGTTGGCTGCCCTGAGTGGGGTGGCGTATCTCGCGGGATCGTTTTATACGAAAGCCTATTTTTCAGAATTCGGAGCCTCGTGGATCTTAGAGGAAGTTCCGACGGCGACCTATTTCAGTCAAAGCTGGGTGCCGCTGTTACTCCTGCTCTACCTCGGGTATCTGGCTACGACGAACCTCGCAGTGATCGGCGATCAGGACGATTTGACTGCGAGCTCTCAGTTCAAGCGCTCCCTGGCCGTGGTTCAGTATGGGCCATGGTCCTTGTTCGCGCTCTTGGTGATGACCCTAGCCCTGAGCACATTCGGCTATGTCACATCGGCTATTGTTCTGTCCACTATCGGTGTTGTTGCCATTCTGCTCTTATTGAGCTCGGCACTGGAACTGCTTGTGGCGCGGTTCAAGACAATGGGCGGGCTCATTGATCTGTCGATGGCGTATATCGCATTCGCCGTGATTGTCGCGGGCCTATATGTGGTTCCTACACAACTCGGACTGAACTGGGCACGGGTCGATAAACAATCAACCTCCTCGCTGCTCACGCTGTATCTGCGCAGTGATGCCGAACAGGAGTATCGGCTGCTGTTCTCATTTAGGGAGCGCCTGTACGTGTTTCCGGCCAGATTCGAGGGAACCTATCCGCCAGTCCAAACCACGGCCCTCGCCAACGTCAGCTTTGTGCCCCCTGAGCGATAAGGAGGATCAGGTTGTGCAATCGGACAGGGGGAGGCTACACGTCCGCTCCATGGCCAGGCTGCGTGACATGGCACGGCTGGTGTACCCAGCCCACCGAGTGTGCGCGTTCTCCCTGGCGGTGGCCCTGACAGCATCGGGCTGTGCCTCGGTGGCCAAGGTAACGAACCTCTCGGAGGAATCCTGCCGCACGTCGTTTACTCACCACCTGTCGAGCATTCTGACTCAGGAGGGTGAAAAGCCTGAGATTGTAGATGCCCTTGCACACAAGACCGTCTCCACCCTCACGACCTACGATCTCGGACCACGCCCCTTCGCCATTGCCGCTCCATCTGGCACTGACTACCGTTTTTTCATCGACCAGAAGGGACCAGACTGTGTGCTGACCCTCTTTGGACGACGGAAGGGCTTTATTTCCTACACCAACAACCTGACCTATATCGCCACCGAGATCGTTCCGGACTGTACTTGCGCCGAATAGCCAACCCCGCCGTCTCACCGGTTCTCTCCTCCCACATCGTGCAGGCTCGTGGGATGATGCATGATTTCTAGCCCTTCATGAAGAAGTTTTCATCTTCTCCTAATGATCTCTTCATGTTTCGGGATTATAACGAAACTGAAGGATGAGCCAAGGCTGTGGGCCCGCAAGGCGCTTACATCACGATGCTCAAGACAA
>JANPKE010000444.1:0-6649 GCA_031425875.1 Nitrospirota bacterium | reverse complement strand
TGGCGACATTACAGCAGTTGATCCCTGTCTGCCCATCGTGCAAAAAATCCCATCCCGCGCACATGTCTGACACCGCCCTCGACAACTATGTCCAGAGCCACCCCCTGACGAAGTTTCAGGATCTCGTCTGCCCCGCGTGCGCCGGGCCCTGATCCTGTCGCTGTAGTCCTCAGCTTTCCGGACGCATCTCCACATCGAGCAATTTAATCTTTCGGTGGAGATGACTTCGCTCGATCTTGAGGTCGTCCGCGGTCCGTGAAATATTCCAATGGTGTTCCCGAAGTTTACGGCTGATATATTCCTTCTCGAACGCATTCCGAGCGTCTCGCAGGGAATCATACGATTTACTGAGAAGTGGATTGGCCGCGTGATTGCCCACCGGCACCACCCCGACGGTTCGTCCCTGTAGCGACAAGGTGGCCTGAGAAGCTTCGATCATAAACCCTGGCACCATGATCATGAGCCGCTCAATCAAATTCCTCAGCTCCCGGATGTTCCCAGGCCATTCGTATTGCTGAAATACGGCCATCGCCTCAGGCGAGACTTCTTTTATTCGCAACCCTTGCTCCTCGACATGCGTCTTCATGAAATGCCGCACAAGAGCCGGGATATCTTCTCGCCGCTCCCGCAGTGGAGGCACGACAATCGGCACCACATTCAGACGGTAGTACAAATCCTCCCGAAAGTGTCCCTTGCCGATTTCTTTTTCCAAGTCCTTATTGGAAGCCGCCAGGACCCGCACATCAACCTTCATCAATTTGGTCCCGCCGACTCGCGTGAACTGTTGTTCCTGTAACGCCCGCAACACTTTCGCCTGAGTACTGAGGCTCATGTCGCCGATTTCGTCCAGAAACAACGTGCCCCCATCGGCCTGCTCAAACTGACCGCGCTTCATGGATGTGGCTCCAGTGAAGGAACCTTTTTCGTGACCGAACAATTCGCTCTCAATCAGTGTCTCAGGGATGGCGGCACAGTTGACGGCCACGAACGGATGGTCCGATCGGGTGCTGTGCCTATGAATGGCTCGAGCGACCAACTCCTTCCCTGTTCCGTTCTCGCCCCCAATCAATACCCGACTGTTCGTGGGCCCTGCCGTTTCGATAAGCTCCCGTAGCCGCTGCATGGCCGGAGACTGTCCGACCAACTCGAACTTTTGCTGAACCTTAGTCCGCAACGACCGGTTCTCTTGCGCCAATCGAAACTGCTCCAACGCTTGCTTGACACGGAACGTGACATTCTCCAGCGACAACGGCTTCTCGATATAGTCGTATGCACCCAGCTTGATGGCTTTCACGGCCGTTTCGATGGACCCGTGCCCGGAAATCATCATGACCTGCGTCGCAGGCACAAATTCTTTGACACGACGTAACGTCTCCAGTCCGTCCATTTCCGGCATCCAGATGTCCAGAATCATGAGATCCGGCGGATCCGTCCCATAGATTTTTAACGCCTCGACTCCATTGGCGGCTACTGACACCTCATACCCTTCATCTTCGAGGATGCTTCGCAGGGACGTGCGAATCGCCTCTTCGTCGTCCACCACTAGAATCGATGCCGACATACTCCCCCTCTCCTTACCACCTACGTCTCACCGGTCTACCCTACACCGGCAAATCGAATGTAAATACGGCGCCCTTCGGGTGATGGTTTCCAACTTGGATCTGTCCATCATGGTCCGTGATAATCCGGCGGACGATCGCCAACCCCAACCCGGTTCCGGTCTTCTTCCTGGTAAAATACGGCACAAACAACCGTTCCTGATCCTCTGGCGTGATACCAGGCCCCTCATCCGCCACGGCGACGACCGCGCGACGGCGTTTCGTATCATACTTCGTCCCGACCCACAGCCGCCCTTTTTGATTCATCGCTTGAACCGCGTTGTCGAAGAGATTGACGAACACACGTCTCAGTTGTTCCCGATCGAAATTGATGGCCGGCAGATCCTCATCCAGTTCCACAATAAGCTCAATATCCTTCTGTGCCTCGCGATAGAGAGTTATTACTTCCCGTACCACGTCATGCAGAGATTGCCGCGTCATTTGTGGAACAGGCAGGCGGGCGAATTTTGAAAATTCGTCCAGCATCTGTTTCAGACTCCCGACTTCGTTGATGATGACATTCGTGGCATCGTCGAACACCCGGTCGAGGTCAGGGGATTTCTCGAAGAACTTCTTGCGCAATCGCTGGGCCGATAGTTGAATCGGAGTCAGTGGATTCTTGATTTCATGGGCGACGCGCTTCGCGACTTCCTGCCACGCGGCCACTTTCTGCGCCTTGATCAACTCCGTCAGATCTTCAAAGACCAGCACAAACCCCAAGTCCTTGTTTGCCTCATCCCGCATGCGGGAACCTTTCAACCCAATCGTGATGAGTTTCCCTTGGATATCCAACTGCCCTTCCAAGTCCAAATCGTCGCGCTCATCGGCCAACATACGGTCGTAGGCGGTCTGGAACGAGTCGAGACCGAACTCCTTGAACGCCTCATTGGCCGGCCGTCCTTTAAACCTGTCGGCCGCCAACCCAAGAATACGCTCAGCCGATGGGTTGAAGGTCGTGATCATTCCGCTCCGATCAATCGAGAGTAGGCCAGCGGCGATCGTATCGACGACCGTTTCGATATAGGCACGGCGGCGATCCAGCTCGACATTGGTGTTCCGCAGAGTCAGGTTGGCTTCCTCAAGCTTCGACTTGCTCCCCTGCAGATCCTGCGTCATCCGATTGAACGACTCGATCAGCGTCCCGATTTCATCGGTTGCCCTGGCATCGACCTGTACCGACAGGTCGCCCTGGGCGACGGCTTCGGTCGCTTCCGCCAACCGTTGAATCGGAACGGTGATACCGCGCGCCACATAAAACCCGAACCACGTCGCACTGAAGAGAATTAACACCGCCACGACAGCCACAAACAGGTAGGCCCCGGCTTTAATCGGGTTTTTCATCGCCTTAATCTGCTTGTACGCCGTGTATTGACGACCAATCCCCTCCATCTTGGTCAACAGGGATTCAGGGACGTAGGTTTCCACAACCACAACCCCCTCCAACTCGCCTCGCCGACTTCCGGAGGCCACCGGGATGGCGGCGCGCACTAACCGTCCCGTCTGGGCCTCCTGGACAGAGGTAAACTCTTGCTTCCCGTTAATGACTTGTAAGACCAGTTGACTGATCGGCAGATCCAACACCCCGGACGGAATGTCGCTATCAAGGGCCTTGGTGAGGGTCTCCATTTTGTTCGAAAACACTTCGATCCCGGCAACGCCGTATTCCATGCGTTTCCGAGCCATCGCGGCGATCAAGAGATCCCGCTGGACGGGAGTCAACAGGTCTTCGCGGAACAATTCTAGAGAAATCGCCCGTGCGCTGTTCACCGCGAGCGCGACATGCCCCGCATGCTGCATGCGAGCCACCTCATACGAATCTTTCATCACTTTTTCGATATGCTCGCTGAACCAGACATCGACCGCCTTGTTGACCAGCCCACTTGCGACGATTGCCAGGAGCAGCGTCGGGATCAACGAAAACCCGATAAAGGCCGCGATGAGCTTGGTGCGAAATCCTGACCCAACGAGACGGTGCCGACGTTCGAAATAGGCCTTGATCAGATTCCTGGACAACAACAGGACCAACACAACAAAGCCGATCAGGTCTAAATTGACCAGCAGGAGAACCAGTGCGTAGCTCGTCGTCGGCAGGAAAGAGCCGTTCTCTTCGGAGCCCGGCGCAACAACTTGTGAGTAATACAGCGTGAGGGCCACGCAGGGGATCAAGAGAATCAGCACGATCCAGACAGGGCGAAGATGAGGTGGTTTTCGCTCCGGCTTCTTCGGTTGGTCGGCCAAAGCTGGACGGACGTGACCGCCCATCACCACGGGCAGAACCTCCGGAAGTCCTCTAGAGGCTGGTCCAAATGCACCCGTGGGATGGTTGAGCTCTGGCATTCACTCGCCCTCTAGGGACTATCAATACATGGAAACAGAAGCCTGTCTCACTATAGCCGACTTACAAGGTAGCCTCAAAGCTTGCCGCACAACTCGCAGCGTCCAGAGACCCGGCGGCATATAGGACCGAAAGATGGGATACTACTTCGGTGATGCCAGCGTGACGTACTTCATGCGAAGCGCATAGAGCATGTCACGCAGGACCGTCTGCTCATCAGGGGTCAGATTGCCTTTCGTCTTGTCTTCCAAGACAGACAATAGATCGATGATTTCCTTGGCTTGAGGCAAGTTGACAGGTATCGATGCCTGGTTCGGGTCCAGTTGCTCGCCCATGAGCATGAGCGACGACGAGCCCAATGAGATCACAAACGACGAGAAGGTGACCGGAGGCACTTGCGCTGGTTCCGTCGACGAAGTCGTGGAGATCGATGGTTTTGAAGGCGACGCTGCGACCGGAGCGGCCTCGGCTCCTCCGCTGGCTCGCCGATCGCGAACGACAAACCCTTGCTCCTCCTCTGCCATTGTTGCCTTCTCCCCTCATATTCAAAAATATTGTCGGTACCCTACCATAGGGTCTATTCGGTCGCAAGCCGTGACGGAGATTGAAGAGGCCGTCTCATTCCGTATATGCGGCGTTGAGCGCCGGAGTAGCTGTCACGGGATTGGTATCTCGACATAACTGCTTGGCGCTGCGGAATCTACGGCCTTTGCCACGCTTTCCACCGCTCGTTCGATACGCGGCCAACTGGTTGTCGTCAGCACAACAATGGCGATCTTGCGACCCGTGAGGTTCTGCTGATATCGGAGATTTTGGTCGGTCGTGACCAGAATGGAAAAACCGCTCTCTTCGGATTTTTGCAGCAGTTCACCGTTTTTTATATTGTTCCAACCAAGCTCAAAGGTCGTAGTGACCTGATGGGCTGCAAGGTGCTTGCGAAGAGGGACTGGAGTACCCTGGTCGAAAAGAACGCGCACTTACGCCGCTTCTAGAGAGCGGGCGGTGTGCTCAAGCACTGCGCGAACTTGCGCAAGCGTGACGCCAGGGAACCAGACAATAAAGTCTGAGACGTGTGCCCCATCTTCAAGATTCTGGAAGAGGGCAGTCACAGGAACACGTGTGCCGCGAAACACCCACGCGCCACTCACACGCTCGGGGTCACGCTCAACGGCTGGGCAAGAGGACCAATCAATCATTTGGCAATTGTAGACCTCGCATGGAAACGATTCAATCCAATTGTGTAGCCCGGAATTGAGGCCATATTCTTGATGTATGCATCGGACACCTGCAGCCGCTGGCTTCAGGGATGCATCATAGAAGATTTAGACCCATAGGTGGCTTCAGCGAATCATGGCATAGACGTTTCCAGACTCCGGAGCGAAGGGCATGATCACGAAACACTTCATCGTGGCTCTCTGCTGCGTTTGTCTGTCCGGCTGACGTAAAGCTACCGGGCGCGGCATGGAAAGCTGAAAAATATGACCGCGCTCCGGTTGAGCGTCCAGTTAGGCTGGATGCGTGATTGCAAGACTTGACCCCATGCTTTGTTCGACATCCAATTATGCGCTGGGCGCACAGAGGAGAGAAAAGAAGGGGGCCAAGCCAACAGAATGAACGTGTGCGCTGTATCTCTGCTTGTCCAAAGTAGGCATACCACCTCAAGGCACGGTAATGCAGACACTTGACCGAACGGCGCTACCGGCTTAGTATCCATAGTGGTAGCATTATGGATACTGAATACATGGAGGCGGTGATGGCCACCTTGACCATAAAAAATGTTCCGGAACCGGTGGTAAAGCGACTCAAACAACAGGCGGCCGCGCAGCATCGCAGCCTTAATTTTCATGTCATCTCATACCTCGAACAGATGACCCACAGCATTCCTGTGGATACGGCCACGCTCTTGACTCGTGCCCGAGCGCTTCGGCGCACGCCCAAGGGATTCAAAGTGACAGATCGGCTCCTGGATGAATTGAAGGCGGTTGGTCGGTCATGATCGTCGCCGATACGAATCTTCTAGTCTATCTCTACATCCAAGGGCAACGCACGGAGGAAAGTGAAGCCGTCGTGCGGCGCAATCCCACATGGGCGGTTCCGCTCTTGTGGCGATCCGAATTTCGAAACGTGCTGATCGGGCTGGTCAGAAAGCGTGCGCTATTGCTAGAGGCAGCGGTGACGATTGCGGAAGAAGCGGAACGGTGGTTGACGGGCCATGAGTACAGTGTCATATCTCATCACGTGCTGAGCCTTGCGTCGCAATCGGGCTGTTCTGCCTACGATTGTGAGTTTGTGGCCTTGGCAAAAGATCTCCAAGTGCCCTTAGTTACAACAGACCGACAGATTCTCACAGCATTCCCCACTGTAGCGATCTCACCGACCAAGTTTGCGGGCTGAGCACCGCGAAATGGCAAGGTCATCGCTCTGAGAAGGGCATGGCTAGAGCACAAGTCGTTAGCCATGTGAGTAATGGTATCCGGCCCCAATTATTTATCCAGTGCGTCAAATTATCTCATGGGAGAGAGGGGCCTGGGGGGAGGTTCTACAGCCTCAACGGCCAGCGTTCACCAGCGGCCGCTCATGATCGCACCGGCGGCCGTCTGGTGCAACGCGTGTTAGCCGGCCCGTTCAATATCCGCCCAGCCTCAAGAAGACCTCGACATGTTCAGGATCAGACTTGGGCCAGTACATGGTCTGCTTCGGGACAATCTTGCCGTTC
>JANPKE010000443.1:0-3272 GCA_031425875.1 Nitrospirota bacterium | reverse complement strand
GACGAACGGTAGAACAAGTACGGTAGCGGCATTCCGAGTTTCTACAGAAGGCGCACTCCTATCAGTTCCGACAACGCCATCCAATCCCAATCCGGCGCCGGTCGAAGCAGCTCCAGGTGCACTGGCCATTGCTCCAAACACGAAGCATGTGTATGTGGGGAATAGTGGCACGGACAAGGTGACCGCATTCAACATAGAGGCCTCCGGCGCCTTGACCTTGATACCGCAATCGGCCGGCACCACGAATCCCGTATCAGTCAACGGAGCAGATCCCGCAGCTATTGCGATAACTCAAAACGGGCAATTCCTCTATGTGGCCAACAGCGGGTCCAACGATATCACGGCGTTTTCAATCGGAGCCACCGGGCTTCTCAGTCTGATCGCTCCGGCTGGAGCAAACGCCAACCCTATCAAGACCAGTGTGACGGCCCCAAAAAGCATGGCCATCTCGCCGAACGGATCGTTTCTCTATGTGGCCAACAGCAGCGCTCAGAACGTGACGGTTTTTCAGATCGGAACAAACGGCCTCTTAACCTTAGTGCCGCCTACAGGGTCCACTACAAATCCGATCCCCACAGGTACAGGCGGTACAACTCCCAACTCCCTCATGATCTCTCGTGATGGACGATTTCTTTATTCCTCTAATGGTGGAGGCACCATCTCGGCATTCACCATCGGCAGCGACGGACTCTTAACGCTCGTACCAAGCGCGGCAGGGAATCTCAATCCCGTATCAGCCGGAGCAAATGCAAGCCCCGTAGCCCTGACGATGTCACCAGATGGGCGATTCTTGTACGTGGCAACCACCGTGACGACTCAGCCAGGTCGTGTGTCGGCGTTTACCATCAACCTCGAAACAGGGGCACTTGTCCCATTGGCGGGGGGGCTGTTAGGTAATCTTTCTCTGCCGGGAACCACACCCTCTGCGATTGCGACGCCTGGTCGTCCATAGGTTATAGTGTGGAAACCGCTCCGATAGAGGCACCATGCTTCAACTGGCCAGGCGATTTCGGAAACGCTCGGCTGCCATCGATGCATCTTTTGATAGGCGATCCCGCAGGACGTGCTGCAACTGATTTGCGGGAACCGGCTTACTGAACAGGTAGCCCTGATACGCGGCTCAGCCTTGCATGCGAAGAAATACCAGCTCGTCGCGAGTCTCCACTCCTTCGGCCACGACATGCAACTTGAGTGCGCGACCCATGCCGATGACATGAAGAGGCACGCAGTCGGATGAGAGTGTATGCATTGAAGCATCTCTGAATGTATTCGGAGAATCGACAGCTACAGTCAGCTACGGGAATAACGAATCAGATGTTGACCTGATTCTGCAACCACATCAACATTTCGCGCGTGACCAGTTTCGGTTTGTCTTCATGCACGAAATGTCCGGCGTCGGCGACCGTCACCACCGTCAGGTCGTCGACGAAATCATGCAGCCCATCAAGATTCTGATGGACGAGTGCCTGATCGTGCACCCCCCAGATCACCAGTGTAGGGATGGGGACAGGAGGATATCCCAACCTTCGCTGATGCAACGCCCCACCGCCTCGTAGGACCGCGCGATAGTAATTCAGCATGGCCGTGAGCGCTCCCGGCTCGCACACTTGTCGTCGATACAGTTGAACGACATCATCCGGCATCTGCGCTGCCATGCGCCGAAAGATCTCACCGATCACATAGCCATGACCAGCTGACAATGCCGCTTCCGGAAGCCAGGGCATTTGAAAAAACCCCATGTACCAGGAGCGGTGCCATTGCCGCCAATGTCGTACTTCCCGCTCAAAGCAGGCGGGGTGGGGCGCGTTCACACTCACCAAGGCTTCTACGCGATCAGCGTGCCGCATCGCATAGTACCAGGCGATGATTCCACCCCAGTCATGCCCGACCAGGATGGCACGTTGAACCTGAGCGGCATCGAGGAGTCCGGTAACATCGGCCATTAAGGATTCTATTCGGTAATCTTCAATGCCCGTGGGTCGCGTCGTGCCACCATATCCTCGAAGATCGGGCGCCCAGACTCGATACCCTGCCTGTGCCAGCGGACCAATTTGATGTCGCCATGAGATGGCGGATTCTGGAAACCCATGCAGGCAAAGTATCAGCTTCTCGCCGGACCCGGCCATGGCCACCCGAAAGGAGAGTCGGTTCGCGACAATCTGTTGAAAGGTCATGGCTTGCGCATCAGCTGCATTGAACTCCATCCGCTGCCCCACGGAAAGTACGGTTTGAACGAGGAGTCAGCGTCGCCTAGCGAAGTTTCCGTTTTACTTTCTTGAGCACCATAGCGAAAATTCGCAAAATTCTTTCCGGAACATCGACTTGCAGCTATACTCTGCAACATGACGAAATACATGATTTGGCAAGATCAGGGGAAGTGGCGTGCCTGTCTGCAGAGCTCTCCCGACCAACAGATTCAAGCAGAGTCGTTTGAAGAGCTGCAGTTCAAGCTTAGTCACCTATCCCGTGAACGAACCGGCGACAAGCCTGCCACTCTCCGGAAGATTGCCTGAGAGATTGTCTGCAGTAACGGCAAGGTCGAGCCGATGGTTTTTAACCAACGGCTCGGGTATTCGTCCGGCTCACACGCCCAGAGTTATTCTTCCTATATCAAGCTGAGCTCAGGCCTATCCTCTCGTTGGACCTTTTCCCCAACATCAGAGCACATGTTTTTAGGTCCAGGGAGTCGCCTGACGCCTCGCCACTTTTATACTGAGTCTTCTTTCAAACGATGGCCGCAGGCGGCCTCACGGTATGACTCGATTCCGCACGGTATAACGTCCTGAGAATGTCTCTCCGGTAACGAGCCGCTTCAGTCCCCATTCCGGATGGTTGAATGCATCGCTGGCGCAGGTCATCGGTTCGATGGCAAGCGCGGCTCGTGGCGCGTCGACAATGGCATCTCCGGTATACACGACCACTGCGGAAAACGCCTGATCCATCGTCATGTCGATTACACGACCGCTTGCGGGATGACGCAGGGACGCCGTGGCCATTCCCTGTGTGTCACGTTCAAGCTGGACATAACAATGGTTGAAGCGCTGATGACCGATCTCACGAAATCGTCGGTAGTCCCACGGCGTGCCGGCCACGCTCAGAGTCTTGCCTGTTGGAACAAGCCGCTCGTTGAATTCCACATAGGCGGCTCCCGGAATCTGCACCTCAGCCTCATTGATCACAGCCGTTCCAACGGTGAAATAGGGATGAAATCCGACTCCGACGGGTGCGGGCTGCTGCCCAACGTTTTTCACGGTGAAGGCGCAGGTGAGCCC
>JANPKE010000442.1:0-3357 GCA_031425875.1 Nitrospirota bacterium | reverse complement strand
GAAGAACTTCCGCAGCGCTTGCCCTTGCTTCCTATCCTGATCTCCACCAGTGGCGAACCACTGCCCGATGCCATCGTCCAATCGTTGGGGGACTTCCCCTGCCCCACGTGCCCTTCGCGACCAGCCTGCCAGAAAGACTTCGTGACCGCATCACGACTTCGCCAGGAGCAACAGCGCCATACGAAATCCATACAAGCGCTGCGGGCCAGTTTGTGGCATCGCTTTCAAGACCGTGTGAACGTATTGCAGAAATTTGGATATCTCACGCTGGCGACACAATTGACGATCGAAGGAGAATGGGCACGGCTGATCCGGATCGATCATTCGCTGCTGATTACCGAACTGATCCGCGCGGAAGCCTTTACGGGAGGAGACCCCTCTCTCCTCGCCGGCATCTTGGCCAGTCTAGCCCACGACGACGATCGTCCCGGCGCGTTTCCGCGCATCAGTGCCGGGCTGAGTTCCCTGCTCGGGCAGGTTCGGAGGTTGGCGGAAAGTTTATCTCCCTATGAAGATCCGCCCCTCCTCCGCGCCGATGTAGCAGCCTTGGTTGAACGCTGGGTCGCCGACCCCACCCTCACGTGGATTGGCCTCTGTCGACTGACCACGATGGCAGAAGGCGACATCTACCGACTGCTGGCCAGAACTTTGGAGTTTCTGTCACAAGTGCAGGCCCTAAAGTCGACGCATCCCGGCCTCGCTGGATCCGCTTCGCAGGCGATCACCTTGATCCGACGTGGGGTGTTGGAGGAACTGCCATGAACAGTGTAGGACTGAGGGCCGAGGCTTCAGGACTGAGCTATCCCGTGACTCAGTCCTCAGCACTCAGTCCTCAACACTTCAAAACATGACCACCGAAGAGCTGGAACAACTCCTGGCTCAACAACCGGTCGCGTTGTTGCACCGCCTGGCGCGCGGACGCGTCCATCGGCAGTTTCGTGCCGGCAAGAGACGACTGATCGAGCTGCTGCTTCAGCATTCAAGCCACAATCGTGCTGGCCTCGAATCCGATCTGCAGACGTTGATCGGAGAACGGCAACCTCGATCAGAATCAGAACCGTCACATGCTCATCGCCCTTCCCCCCTTCCTCCCAAGAAAGCCTCGCTACGGGGAACGGACCCGGAGTCTTTGGAATCCGCCGTCTCCCTCTCGGGTTGGCTGGAAGGAATCGGCGTACCCTCTCCTCAGCCGTTTATACCCGACCCTTGGCAAACCGAAGCCTTGTCTGCCGTGAGTGAGACCGACGTGGTAATCAGTGTCCCAACTGGAAGCGGCAAAACCTACGTGGCCGTGGAGGCAGCCCGTCGAGCCATGGAAGACAATCGCACCGTTATCTACACATCGCCGCTCAAGGCATTATCCAACACCAAGTACACTGAGTTTTCGAAGACCTTTGGACCAGACAAAGTGGGTATTCTGACCGGTGATCGCCAGGAAAATGGGCAAGCCCCGTTACTCATCATGACCACGGAGATTCTCCGAAACCTGCTCTATGATGCGGCCAGCGGGGGAATCGATATCCGACTAGACACATTAGGGCTTGTGATTCTCGATGAGTCTCAATACATTGCTGATCCCGAACGGGGTGTCGTGTGGGAAGAGACCATCATCTTTTGTCCTTCGCAAGCCAAACTGCTGTTGCTCTCCGCCTCGATCGGCAATCCCCAAGATATCGCCGATTGGTTGACTTCCATCCGTTCCACTGTCTGCCGGCTCGTACGTCACAGCAAGCGCACCGTGCCACTCAGAGCCGGGTATCTGCATCCAAACGGCAAATTGACGCCCCTATTCAGAACGGTTGGAATCCCCTACGGACACCCCAACCAGCTCCATCCAGAAGCTAAGCGCCTCTTCCTTGAGTACGAAGACGAAACCCTCCCGGCCGGACGGCAGAGACGATAAGTCGTTTTTGATCTCAAGCAGTTAAAATGACGCAGTCAGCGCGATGGTTGCGCCGTGACGGAGGGTTTGAAATTCAGTGAGAGGAGCTGTCTCTGAACCGGTGCCAAGACCGTGAACTTCCCATCGGCCGTAGTACGCCCGGCTCCACATGACTCGATACCCTCCCACGAGTGCGAGATGACGGGTCAGCATGATTTTTATGGTCGGCTCGACGGTCGCACTGAATCCTACTCCCCACATCGAGAAGCTCGGATCCTGTTCTAAATCACTCCGTTGAAAATGGATATCCTCGTTGTAGACGACACTGGCCGGCGAGAAGAGCATCTTCACATTTGCACTCACCCTGCGCACAATTCGATATTCGAGCTGTCCGCCGATCTGGAGCGGCGTTATCCAATGAGTCGTGTTCTTGATCGCTGGGAGGGTTGATGGATCGCACGTGAGAACAGACGAATCGCAGACGAAACCCTTGGCCTCGTACGTTGTCCGCCAGTATTGGAACCCGCCCAGCAGATCGAGATGGCCGTGCTCATTTGGAAGCTCGGCTGCACGATATCCGACGTTTCCATTGAAATACCAAGTCCCTTTCCCTGTGACGTTGCTACTGGTGCGAGAGAACAATCGCTGTCCGGCCAAATAATCATCATCGATCAAAGACCCGCGATCGAAATCAACGGACAAACCAAACTCTGCCTCCAAGAATAATCGACGATTGAGATGCACTTTCGCTCCAAGCCCAACAAGGTGGGTATCGTTGTCTTTGTACTTCAGTTCAGACGTCGGATTGCCCAACGTGGGATTCAGCCCAGATGCATTATGGCTCCATTGGGTTTCGCCGGCAGTGAACAACCATGACCTGAGAGACAGTTCCACTCGCGGCCGTACTTGAGCATCAGAATCTTGTCCCCAGCTCGAAGCGACCGGAGCAAACAGCAACAAGAGAGTGATCACGGAGCACACCAGAGTTTGTATCTGCCGTTTACCAATCACCGACGTATTCCCCCGCGCTGGATCACCACCGTATCGAAGCATCGGTCAGCTGTGTCAGGCATCGCTCGTCGGCAAGCAGCTCGAACATCGTCTTCTTGAAGGTTTCTCTGAATAAATGCCGAGAACCAGACAAGCCATGTCCCAATCACGGCAAGCAGGACCAGAGTCACTCCAAGATAGGTCCAGACTCTCGCTGCGGAAGTATTTGCGGTTGTGGCAGGTTCAAGAGATACGTCCTCTTGTGTCACGATCCGAACGGCCGGCATGATCGATCTCCTGCCTTGTTGTGTGTTGAAAAGAGGTTGTTGTCGCAACCATATGAATCTTACGGGAGACGATACCGTATGGGTAGGTTTTTTTACTCTCTCACCAGCAAGGTGTACTGCGGGGACGTACCAGACCATTTAGGGCCGAGTATCGGAACACAACCACGAGTGGCCGCCTTCAGCGATCGGGGATCAAAG
>JANPKE010000441.1:0-3265 GCA_031425875.1 Nitrospirota bacterium | reverse complement strand
CCGACGTGGGTGGCCGACGGGGCGGTGCTGATCGGGGATGCGGCGCATGCCATGAATCCTCACGCGTCGCAGGGCCGCATGCAGGCGATGGTGGACGCAATGACACTGGCTGACCTTCTGCCTGAATGTCTGGCGAGGAATGAGTACTCTGCCGAAAAACTGAGGACCTACGAAACCGCGCGCCGACCTCAGGTCACCATGTTGCAGAAGCTGGCTGATGAACAGGTGCTGTTCTGGAACACAGCGAATCCGATCATTGCCTTTCTCCGGGACCGCGTTTTCAGTACATTGGACCGGAATGCACGACTCCGGTATCGTGTCTTGACGACAACAGCCGGACTCCGCAAGGAGCCTCCATTTGGCATGATGGATCGCCTGATGGCGGCGGGATTGGTGCCGGATCCTTCGGCTCGAGACATGGCAGCGGGAGGCGTTCGGTAACATCATGTCTCCGATAGACTGGATTATCGACGGCTTGCCGGAGGAGACGCACAAACTCTTAAAGTCCTATGTGAAGGATGTGACAAAAGTCTATGGAAGTGAATTGGAAGGGATTCTGTTATATGGCAGTGCGGTGCGAGGGGAATTTTTGCCGGGTAGTTCCAATCTGAATCTGTTGTTGGTGATGTCGTCGTACGACCTCTCGGTGCTGAAAAAGTATGACAGTCTTCACAAGCGCTGGAGCAAGGAGCATGTCGTAGTCCCGCTCTTTCTCACAGTAGCCGACCTTCAATCCGCTTCGTTCGCCTTTCCTCTCGAATACCAAGACATCCACGAATGCCATCGATTGCTGTGGGGGCAAGATCCTTTCGTCGGCCTGAAAATCGACTCTCGGTACTTGGCCGCTGAAGTGTTGCAGGGCTTACGGGGAAATCTTCTTCGTCTCCGCCAGCGTCTGGTGGAGGGACGAAGCACCGAAGAAGCAATGACCATCCTCTTGCCGCTGTCTATTACCGGACTCCTGCCGGTACTTCGTGGTTTCCAGCGATTGCTGGAGCGCCCTGTACTTGTGCATGGTGAAGCACTTCTGAAGGACCTCGAATCTTATCTGGCGGTCGATCTTCCCGGCTTGCGTGATGCGCTCTTGCTTAAGCGAGGGCAGATTTCTCCAGGACAAAAAGAGATTCCGCGGCTCATGGATCGATATCTCGAGAGCCTGACTCGGCTCGTTACGACCGCAGAAGCACGGATCACGTGATCGCACATCGACCAAACGACCCCTGGATGGGGATAGGCTGGTTGAGCCTGATGGTCATGTTGTCAGCGGTTGATGCCCAGGCCTCGTTGTATGACCGACCCAATGAACGTGTGCCTCTTCCCAGCCCCATCGGGTATGTCAGCGATCATGCACAAGTGATGGAGCAGGAGTGGAAGGACCGCATCCGGTCCGTCTGTATCGATCTTGAGAAAAAAAGCAGTGTGGAAATGGTGATTGTGACGGTGCCCAGCATCAAACCCTATCCATCGGCCAAGCATTATGCGGACGCGCTGTATGAAAAGTGGCAAATCGGCTCGACGCAGCAGGAACATGGGCTGATGGTGTTGGTGGCCGTGCAAGAGCGTCAGGCGGCGATGGCGTTGGGACGCCAGATGTTTCAGGTCATCACCCCGGCCGTGAGGAACGAGGTCAGTCGTCTGTATCTGCAGCCTGCGATTGAACGAGGACATTTCGGGGAAGGGCTGTATCGCACGGCGGTTGCGCTGGCGACCCCGGCGCAAGAGGTGAGGTTTACTCCTCCATCCAGGCCTCGGATGAAGGGGCTCGGAGTCTGGATTACCCTTGGCACCACCGTGGCGATCGTCTCGTTTTTCTGGTGGATGAGTCGGCCGGATTTACGCCACCCCTATCGGCGCATCCAAAAAGGGGAATATTGGGGGACCGGCCAAGGTGGGTTCGGAGGAAACTGGGGCGGCTTCGGCGGCGGGACAAGCGGGGAGGGGTGGCGTTGAGGGCCCTGATCCTCTTAATCCTATGAGATTACCGGCTGAGACCGTCATTTCTGAGGACAAGCTGGTGCGCTATCTTCTCGTGCCACAGCTTCGTGGAGATAAGTCATCGTTTCTGCGAAAAGCCGGGTATGAGCTGAGTAACGCCGCACATCTCTTACGTGACATGCGCGATCAGATTCTGCCGTTAGACGCGATACCGCTTGAGAGAAACCAGTTCGGGCAGTACTACGAAATTAGGGGCGCATTGAAAGGTCCCAATGGGACAATCCTGTCGGTTCGGACGATCTGGATGACAGAACACTTGTCGGGAGCGACGAAGTTTATTACACTGATTCCGGATAATCGGAGGGTAGAGTGAGATTTGATCTCTATTCCGATGTAGCATTGGCTTGTGACCTACCTGAGCATCGGCTCCGTCGAGGAGATATTGTCAAGCTCGTCGAGCACCACGTGGCGCCTGATGGGACCGAAGGCTACTCCATTGAAGTCTTCACGGCCCTTGGAAGTACACTTACCGTAACGACCGTTCCCACAAATGCACTCGAAGCGCTTCGGCAGGACGAAGTGCTCTGTGCCAGGATGCTGTAGGGAACTCGCGTACCATTCTATCCACAGCTTCCTTGACGAACGCCCCTAGACAGGAGAGTCATCTATGAACAGCCCCTACGTCTGGAACCGTTTCTCGTTGTCGTTGAGCATTCTTGGAGTCCTCATCTTGTTCACATCTGGCTGTTCCACCACAGGCAAGGAAACCAAGAGCGTGTCAGTTCCCATTCCGGAACCCACCGATGCTGCGATTGAACGCTATATTCGTGCCCATCCGGAAGTGATCGAGCAATCCCTGCAGGGATTGCTCGCCAAACGCGAAGCAGAACTGCGGGACCATCAAAAAACGGCTCTTGTGACGAAGCAGAAGGAACTGTTGTACGATCCGACGTCACCGGTCAGCGGCAATCCAAAAGGCGAGATCACCCTCGTGGAGTTCTATGACTACCGCTGCGGCTTCTGTAAGAAGGCTGCTTCGGCCGTCACGACACTCCAGAAGGAAGACCCACGAGTGCGGGTGGTCTACAAGGACTTGCCCATTCTGGGCGAACCCTCTGAGCTTGCGGCTAAGGCTGCGCTTGCGTCTCAAGCACAAGGCAAGCACCAGGCCTTCCATGAGGCGCTGCTCGCCTCCCACGCCGATATGAGCAAGGAGTCAATCTTGAAGATCGCCGTGAAAGTGGGTCTCGACGCGAAACGCTTGGAAGCCGATATGGCCAATTCGAAGTGGCAGACCGTCATCGACAAGAATCGCGCCCTCGCTCGCGAG
>JANPKE010000440.1:0-3668 GCA_031425875.1 Nitrospirota bacterium | reverse complement strand
CGCCCGATTGAACTTCAGAACCAGTCCCTGACATGACTTCACGATACTTGCGATTACAGATGACCAGCCGGTCGTCCACGTCGAAGAGGGCAAACCATTGCGGAACACTTTCGATGGCTTCGATCAGACGCGCATGGCTATCGCGCGCGAGGCTCGATGTTGCCGTCACTTGCCGATCGATGATGGCTAGGAGGGTCGAGAGCGAGACGGCAACCACCGCGAGGAGGTCAACCTCGATTCCCGGCGGCGGAGCACTGGTCGTGATGCCGGACATACCATACGTCGGAATCATCCCGATGAAGTGCGACCCAGAAAGCGCAAGCCCCATGGCGCTCGCCTTTTCTGTCACTCGCCAGTTTCTGTACGTGATATTCCATGATCCGATCACGACGCCAATAATGCTGAGTGCCACGATCCCAACCGTCGACAGCACAAAGAGCAATAAATCATTCTGGAGATCGATCGGCTGGTGGACCGCCATCATACTGGCGAAATGGGTCAGGGTCATGCAGCCACCCATCAGCATGCCCCCGGAGATGAGACGCATCCGACTGTCGGCATGGCTGCTGATCAGGTATACGGCGACGGCTCCTGTCGCCCCGGCGGAGAGAAACGAAAGCACGGCAAGCCCTGAATCCTGGGCTGCTGAGACCGAGGGACAGAATGCCAGATTGCCGATGTAGTGAATCGCCCAGATTTCAAGACCCGCGGCGACGGCACCGATCGTCAGCCATCGGAATCTGACGGGGCCTTGGTCGGGAGCGCGCATCCGTTCAGCGATGCTGAGGATGACGTAGGCAGCCGCGCCACCTAGCAGCATTGAGGAGACGCCTAGCAAAGGATCGCACATTCCGAGCACAGTGAGACTCCAGTCAGGCCGTTCTTTCCATGCGCGGATCAGCTATCATGACACGCCCCTTCGAATCCTCGAATGTCGGGCCAGCGCAGCGTCGAACAAGATTCGCCTGGCTTGGTCCACATACCATGAGGAACCTGGACTCGCAAGTAAGAGGGCGCCACGGCACTGCCTACACGGATGTGTCACCACTGCGGCTACTGCACCGGTTGATTGAGGCGGTCCCAGCGTGGAGTTCTCGTGCCTGGATTAACCGACCAGTAGATGAACATCGCCTGCCCCAGAATGTACTCCTTACTGATCGGTCCCAAGAATCGACTATCCAGGCTCTCTTCCCGATTGTCACCCAAGACGAAGTAGGTGTCGGGAGGCACGGTGACAGGCCCAAGGTTATCACGGACGTTTCCGGACATGCTGGACGGGTCGGTATGTTCCACATACGGTTCGGTCAAGGCCTCGTCGTTCACCGACACTACCTGATTATGAACTTTGATTCGATCGCCAGGAATCCCGATCACGCGGTGGAGAAAAAGTGTCCCATTCTTGTCCGGATAGCGATAGACGACGACTTCGCCGCGTTGAGGTTCGGCAGCATCATACGCAGCCCCGTGCGCGATCACATGGTCTCCCGGCAAAAGCGCCGGGACCATCGCCTCATGTGAGATCTGGAACCGATGTGACCGGGTCCGCACCGCGGGCAACAGGTCCGGCAGACGGTCCGCCACGAAATTCCAGCGGAGTTCTTGTACTCTGGACGTCGGGCTGAGAATTTCGTATTCGTACCCCTCGACCAATCGCCGGGCCTCTGGAGCCGACAAGGTTGCAGCATAATAGAGCGCGAGATGATGCTCCCAGAAGTATTCTGGTGCCAGATCGAACAGCATGACTTTGAGTGAGCGCACAAATGACTGCGCGATGTACTCCATCTCGGATGGCGTGAACGGACTACTAAGCTCAGACTCAACCTCCAGCTGATGGCTAAACCCCGCCACATCGGCTTGGTCCGCAATCGACTGGTACAAACGATTCGATTCCACCTCCAGGCTCGCCAGCTGATGAAACACAGCTTGTGACTCGCTCTCACCGTCAGGGTGAGCCACAGGAGCAGTACTGCACGCAGCCCAGAGCCCACTCCATGCTATAAGCAGACAGAGGACAACATGATTCGAAGATCGCCCAAGGGGGTGGGACAGGTAGGAGAGCATTGGGAGGCTCAGTCAACGCTCCTCTCGTTCGTGAATCGTAGGAGGATACCGCACTGGGGCCTGAGTAGGAAAGGGCATTCAGTCACAACCCAGGGCGATATGTCTATGAGTGGAGGGAGACCAACCCTGCCTCCCGACTGAAGCGGGAGGCGTCAGGGAATAAGACTCGCCGGCGGGGAGCAGGCCGAGCACAGAATCATTTCCCACTATGTTCTGCGTTCGACCAACCGACGATGGAATAGCTCCAAGGCCATGTCGTAGCAGATCCGGGCCGCAGCCGGGTCATAGCGGGAACCTTCGTCGCGCATGAACGCGTGCGCGACGTTGAACTCATGCCACTGGAAATGCGCGCTGGCATCGCTCAGCGCGTTATAGATGAGCGCCCGCCCCTCGCGAGGAATGTGCGGGTCCTGCCGGCCCCAGACCATCAGCAACTCACTTGTTATCTCGCCGATCCGGTCCAGGCTGTCGTCATGCAGGCCTTGCCCTAGGCTGCGTGTATGAATGTCCGTGGCGTAGAAACAGGCGGCGGCCAGCACATCGGGCTGCATCGCCGCACGAAACGCCAGATGGCCTCCAATGCAGATCCCCACTACCCCCAACTTACCCGTGCAATGCGGTGACGACGCCAGGTAGTTCAGCGCCGCACGTGCGTCGCTGTCGTAGCTCAACAAGGTCTTGGTGATCTTATGGCGATTACCACGTGCCGCGCCCGCTTCGTCATAGGCCAATACCGTGCCGGCCGGCTCCATCTCGTGGAAGATCTCCGGTACCGCCACCACAAATCCATGGCTCGCCAGCATCGCTGCCATGCGCCGGATCGGCCCGGTCACCTGGAAAATCTCCGAGTACAGGACCAGCCCCGGATAGCGTTCCCCCGCCACAGGGCGAAAGAGATAGGTCCGCATCGCCCCTGTCGGAGTCGTGAGATCAGTCGATTCCTGGTCGATAATGGTCATGTGGTTCTCCGTGACTATGCAGCATCACCCTGCGTGGTCCTCTCGGGAGGTACGGCCAGTATCAGTCAGTAGTGAGGGAAAAGGTTCGAACGCCACTTCAGGTCGTCGACAATGTCAGAGTGACTGGACTCCTGGCATCATCCCTCTCTCCCGTGGAAAAGACAAGATCTGACCGATTAGTCATGGGTGATGTCGCGAACAATCCGATGAGGTCGTCCGTCTGGAACGGAACGGACTTCCTCTAAATGGGCTGTTGCCTCTCAGACCTGACCATCAGTTGGCCGAGCAGGCTTGTATGCTGATCTTCTCAACCAGTTTGGCGTCAGCAGCTTGAGTATCGATCGTGAATTAAACGCTAACTCTCGATAGGTCCGTTTTCCAGCCATCACATCTGTGACCGCCTCACAGAGGCGCTGACCATATTGAGAAAACGCCCATGATTGGGTGCGAGGCCAGTTGTAGAGGAGTCGAGCTAGCCATCGGCCTGTTCGCAGTTCAGGAAGAATGGTCTCCGCCAGTGCGCGGGCATATGCCTGTCGTACGGACTCTTCTTCAAGATGCGTCTCAATCAAGGATTGTGCCGCCAGCAAGCACTTTGAATGGCGAATGAAATCCCTTCTCCAGTCACAGGATCGGCGAAGCCTGCAG
>JANPKE010000439.1:0-4773 GCA_031425875.1 Nitrospirota bacterium | reverse complement strand
GGGTGCACCGCACGGCACCGTCGTGATTGCTGAAAGCCAGTCAAGCGGCTACGGCCGACATGGGCGCGCCTGGTTCTCTCCGCCGGGGTTGAACATCTATTGCTCTATCATTGTACGTGGGATGGGTGAAACCCTATCGCTTTCACAATGGTTATCCTGGGTGCCGCTTGTCAGTGCACTTGCCGTCACCGAGGCGATTCAACAGACGGCGGCGGTGTCCCTTTCGCTGAAGTGGCCGAACGACCTGCTTCTCCATGAACGCAAAGTCGGCGGGATTCTCTGCGAGAGCAGCGTTGCCACCACCAATGATCCGGTCGTGGTGATTGGAATTGGCCTTAATGTGAATGTCCCTCCACTATCTTTCCCAGAAGAATTGCAGCCAATTGCAGCCTCATTAGTGGAGGCCTCGCGACAACTGATCGACCGTAATCGGCTCATTGCGCAACTGCTCCTGGAGCTTGAACAGTGTCTTGGCGAGCTTCGATCTTCCGGATCTGTCCGCCTGCGACAGGCCTATACGGCTCGCTGTGCCACATTGGGGCGCCACGTTCGTGTCCTGTTCACGAATGATCATCCAATCGTCGGCATCGCAGAGGCGCTTTCTGCCGATGGCGCCCTACAAGTGAGAACCATGCCGCTTCACCCTCGGTCACAACCGATGCCCCTCGTTGATGTCCGTGCAGCCGATGTCATCCATCTGAGAGAGTAGCGAAAATGCAGTAGGCCGGGTAGAATGAGCACGATGCTCTTAGCAGTCGACATCGGGAACACCAACGTGGTCGCAGGGATCTTCCACGGGTCGACTCTGCTGACCCATTGGCGGTTTGCGACCGATCCCAAGACCACGGCCGATGAATACGGTGTCCTGTGTCTCAGCCTCATGGCCCGAGACGGGCGCCTCCCAGCGCACATCACCGGCGCGATCATCTCTAGTGTCGTTCCCGCCCTCACGGAGACGTTTGAGTCGATGGTTGAAACGTCCTTTGGCTCCACCCCAATCACCGTTTCTCCCGACATGGATACGGGTCTCACGCTGAAATACTCGAATCCCAAAGAGATCGGAAGCGACCGCATTGTGAATGCGGCGGCGGCCTATGAGAAGTTTCACCGTGATCTCATCATCGTCGATTTCGGCACCGCGACGACGTTTTGTGCCGTCAACCGAGATGGGGAGTATCTCGGAGGGGTGATTGCACCGGGTCTGACCATTTCTGCGGAGGCGCTGTTTACCAGGGCGGCGAAGTTGAGCAAAGTTGAGCTCGCCCGGCCTAAGACCGTCATTGGAACCGATACCGCCAGCAGTATTCAGTCGGGGCTCATCTTCGGCTATGCCGGTCTCGTGGACACGCTTGTTCAACGGATGGAAAGGGAAATGGGGCGCACGTCATATGTGATCGCCACGGGTGGATTGGCCTCAGTGATCGCGCCGGAGGCGCGATCGATTCAACATCTGGAACCGTTTTTGACCCTTCATGGGCTTGAACTCCTCTATCGCCGTGCCCGCGGCGCGAGTCTGACGCAGTGGGTCTAGTCTGCTTCGTGCCCACGTCATTTTATTTTCCCCTTACCCGTTGACTTCTCTCCTCCTATGGATATCTCCACGCTTGTATAGGTATCAGTATGAGTCACGATCAAGAACAGAAAAAACCAAACGCCAATACAATCGAGAACTTAGAGGAAGCTTCTCCAGATATGGACGCAAAAGGCTCCTCAGTTCAGGATGAACTGGCCAGTAAGACTGAAGAGTGTACAGCGCTCAATGAGAAGTATCTCCGGCTGGCTGCGGAATTTGAAAACTACAAACGGCTGATACAACGCGACCAGCGTGAGCAGATTCGATTCGGGAATGAACAGATTCTCAAAGAGCTGCTGCCGGTGGTCGATAACATGGAGCGGGCGATCAAAGCAGCTCGAACAAGCGGTGGCGATTCATCGCTCGTGCAGGGTGTGGAACTGACGCTCAAGCAACTCTCCGGGACCCTGACTAAGTTCGGCGTGCAAGCGATCGAAACAGCCGGCCAGGAGTTCGACCCAAGCGCCCATCAAGCCGTCTCGTACGGACCATCGAATGACGTGCCGGCCAACAACGTATTGGACGAATTTCAAAAAGGGTATCGATTGCACGATAGAATTCTACGGGCGGCCATGGTCAGTGTGTCTTCAGGTCCAGCCAATCCAAGCGAACATGACTCAACGACGCACTGACCTGATTCAGTCGTCGTGGTCGAGAAGGAAGGAGTCTAGCAATGGGTAAAGTCATCGGTATCGATCTCGGGACCACCAACTCTTGTGTGGCGATTATGAGCGGCGGAGACCCCGTCGTGATCGCCAATGCCGAAGGGAGCCGGACCACTCCTTCCGTCGTTGCTATCACCGATAAAACCGAACGGTTAGTGGGACAAATTGCAAAACGGCAGGCGATCACCAACCCCGAGAACACTATTTACTCCGTGAAGCGCTTGATGGGGCGCAAGTTCAAGAGCCGCGAAGTGCAAGAAGCCATGAAGCGGCTTCCGTATAAGGTGGTTGAGGCCGATAACGGTGATGCGCACGTGGAATTGCGTGGTAAACGCTATAGCCCACCGGAAGTCTCTGCCATGATTCTGCAGAAAATGCGGCAGACGGCTGAAGACTATCTCGGTGAAAAGGTCACTGAGGCCGTGGTGACCGTCCCCGCGTATTTTGACGACAGCCAACGCCAGGCAACCAAAGATGCCGGCCAGATTGCAGGGCTCAACGTCCTGCGTATCATCAATGAGCCGACAGCGGCCTCCCTCGCCTACGGTCTTGACAAGAAGAAAGACGAGCGAATCGCCGTGTACGACTTGGGCGGCGGCACCTTTGACGTCTCCGTCCTTGAAATCGGTGAAGGCGTCTTCGAGGTGAAATCTACTAATGGCGATACGTACCTCGGGGGTGATGACTTCGATCTCCGCGTGATGGATTGGTTGGTCGACGAGTTCAAGAAAGACCAGGGCATCGATTTGCGGAAAGACCGGATGGCGCTCCAACGCCTGAAGGAATCGGCGGAACGGGCCAAGATCGAACTCTCTTCGTCTCAAGAAACGGAGATCAATCTGCCGTTCATCACCGCCGATGCCAGCGGCCCGAAGCATATGGTCACCAAGCTCACCAGGGCTAAGCTGGAACAGTTGGTCGATGATCTCATTCAACGCACGATTGAACCCTGCCGTAAGGCCTTGTCCGATGCGGGCGTCACGGCCAAGGATATTCAGGAAATCGTGTTGGTCGGTGGTATGACCCGCATGCCCAAAGTGATTCAGGTCGTGAAGGACTTCTTTGGAAAAGAACCGCACCGTGGAGTGAATCCCGACGAAGTCGTCGCCATCGGAGCCGGCATTCAAGGCGGAGTTCTCAAGGGCGAAGTCAAAGATGTGCTGCTGCTCGATGTCACTCCATTGTCGCTGGGTATTGAGACGCTGGGTGGCGTATTCACCAAGCTCATTGAGCGCAACACGACTGTTCCAACCAAAAAAAGCCAAGTGTTCTCGACGGCAGCTGATAGCCAAACAGCCGTCACTATCCGCGTGTTTCAAGGTGAACGGGACATGGCCAATGACAACAAACTGCTTGGGCAGTTCGACTTGGTCGGTATTCCACCAGCGCCGCGCGGCATGCCGCAGATTGAAGTGACGTTCGATATCGATGCCAACGGCATCGTGCATGTGTCGGCAAAGGATCTGGCCACACAGAAAGAGCAATCCATCAAGATCACGGCGTCCAGCGGGCTGAGTAAGGATGAGGTCGAGAAATTTGTTCGGGACGCGCAGTCGCATACGGAAGACGATAAGAAACGCCGCAAACTGGCGGAAGCCAAGAACCAGGCGGATAATCTCGTTTATCAAACGGAAAAAAACATCACGGAATACGGCGACAAAGTCTCCGCCGAGGAAAAGACGAAAATCCAGGATGCCGTCGCAGCCGTCAAAAAGGCGCTCGAGGGCACCGATGCCGAGGCCATCGAATCGGCGACGCAGACACTCATGACGGCATCGCACAAGTTAGCCGAAGAGATGTACAAAAAAGCCGCCGCCTCTCCTGGCCCGCAACCAGACGCCTCGTCCTCCGGCAGCACCGGTGAGACCAAGACCGACGAGAAAGTCGTGGACGCAGAATTTGAAGAAGTGGACAAAGACAAAAAATAGACTAGAATAACGCCTCAGACAACCTGAGTTCCCGACACCGTCGGGAACTCAGCTATTTCCTCTTTCAATTCGCAATGGCAGCTGTGTCAAAACGCGATTACTACGAAACTCTCGGCGTCGATAGAAGCGTATCCGACGACGATCTAAAAAAAGCCTATCGCAAGCTTGCGCGCCAGCACCATCCAGACCTCCATACCGGCGACCAGCAGAAAAAAACAGCCGAAGAGAAGTTTAAAGAAATCAACGAAGCCTACGAAACGCTGAGCGATCAAGAAAAGCGGAAACGCTACGACATGTTCGGCCATGCCGGGGCACAACAAGGTGGGCCAGGCTTTGACGGGTTCGATTTCAACCGTGGCGGATTCGGGGACGTCTTTAACGATATCTTCGAAGACTTTTTCGGCCAAGCGCGAGGAGGTGGGCCAAATCGGGCCGAGCGTGGCAACGATCTCCAATACAACCTCGAGGTTGAGTTCGAAGAGGCTGTTTACGGAAAAGAGGCCAAGCTCAAAATTCCACGTTGGGAAATCTGCGTCGACTGCAAAGGAACGGGGGCCAAGTCAGCGGCGTCCATCAAGACATGCGCCAGCTGCAAAGGTGCTGGTCA
>JANPKE010000438.1:0-17799 GCA_031425875.1 Nitrospirota bacterium | reverse complement strand
CGTCGACGCCATGCGAACGTGCGCCTCCTCGTCATGACGCCCCCGTCCGAACTGAGCCGTGATGCTGCCACCATGTATAAGCAATTCGTTCGTGGCGCAGGGAAGTCCTCCGTTTACCTCTATGCGTCCAAGGCCCAGGCGCAGGCACTTCTACAAGATAGTGATATCCTCATTGATGCCCTCCTCGGAACCGGACTCTCTGCCACTGTAACTGGGCGCTATGCCGAAGCCATTTGCAGCATCAATGAAACCGGTCGTCCCGTGGTGGCCGTTGATCTTCCATCGGGCCTCCATGCTGATACCGGAGCGATCCTTGGCCGAGCCATTCGTGCCACCCTTACCGTGACCTTTGGGCTACCGAAGTTAGGCCTCTATCAGAATGATGGGATCAACCTCGCTGGCGAGGTGGCACTCGTCGACATTGGAATTCCGCCGGCCTACATTGACGCGGTCCAAAGTCGAACGACCTTGATGACACCGCACGTGGTGCGCACATACCTGCCGAAACGAGAGCCATCGAGTCACAAGGGAACCTTCGGCCATGCCGGCATCATCGCAGGATCCGTTGGCAAAACTGGTGCAGCCGCCATGGCCGCTCAAGCGGCCCTGCGTGTCGGTGCGGGCCTCGTGACGGTCGCAATCCCTACAAGTGTGAACGATGTATTGGAAGCAAAGTTATTGGAAGCGATGACGATTCCGATGCCTGAAACCAAAGCGCGCACCTTGGCGCGAACCGCATTCGATCGACTCGTCGCCTTCATGGAGGCAAGAACTGCTATCGCCATCGGCCCAGGTCTGTCAACTCACCCCGAAACGGTGGAACTGGTCCGGGCCTTGACGAAACAGCTGGACCGGCCGGCTGTGTTGGATGCGGACGCCCTGAATGCGTTGACCGGTCGGACTGCCCTCCTGGCAACTTGCAAAACACCGCCAATCATCACGCCCCACCCCGGAGAAATGGCACGACTGGAAGCCGACGCCACGTCTCAGACCGTCAACAGCGATCGGATCGGTACTGCCACCCGCTTCGCACGGGAACGGGGACTGTTCGTCGTTCTGAAAGGGGCTCGGACCGTCGTCGCTAGACCTGATGGAGTCGTCGCTATTTGCCCGACGGGTAATCCTGGCATGGCAACTGCTGGAACAGGGGATGTATTGACCGGCATGATCGTTGGATTTTTGGCTCAAGGCCTACCCTCCTGGGAAGCGGCCTGTGCCGCCACCTACCTGCATGGCGTTGCCGGGGATTTGGCTTCAGTGAAAAAGGGACAAGCCGGGTTGATCTCGAGCGATGTCATCGAGGAGATTCCCTATGCCCTTAAGCTCATGCATCAGGCTCCATCAAACGAGACCAATGAGAAAATGCGGAACGATCCCATGTAAGGACGTCCCATGGCTACATCTGTCAGCTCTCTGGACCTTCTCCTCTCATCTCCTGGCAAGACAGAATCGTTCGGATATGCCATCGGCCAGTTGCTTCGAGGAGGAGAGGTGCTCGCCTTGATCGGTGAATTAGGAGCTGGTAAGACAGCACTGGTCCGCGGGGTCGTGGCTGGCCTCGGAGTCCCAGCTGCTGCTGTCACGAGCCCGACGTTCCTGCTGGTCCATGAGTACCAAGGGAGGCTTCCGGTCACTCATATCGACCTGTATCGGTTGCAGACGGCTGAAGAAGCCGAATCGATTGGACTATCGGATTACCTTACGGATGACGCGGCCGTCGCTATTGAGTGGGCAGACCGATTTCCTCAGCTTCTTCCGGATGACCGACTTGAAGTGAGGCTCTCCCATCGGACCCGGTCAACCAGACGAGCTCTGGTGGAAGCACGAGGTTCACGCTCTCGCTCACTTCTCGCTCGCATCAAGAAGATCTGGGGTCGAACCTCTCGATCATCCCAGCCAATCCTCCACCCCGACAGAAAGACTTCGCCGCGATGACTCGACTGATTCTGATCGGCATTGTTGTGCTCCTTTCGTTGGCCTTCTTCCTTCAAAACCAAGAGCAGGAAGTTACGCTCCGCTATTTCTTTGGATTGCTCGAAGCCTCAACTCCCATTTACAAGCCCATTATGGCTGGATTTCTCATCGGCCTGTTGGTCGCAGCCATCTTGTTGTTCCCCCCCTGGATACGTGGACGTATTGATCTTCGACGAAAGACGAAGGCCTTGCAGGAAGCTGAAGCGAGCTTAGAGCGACTTCGGCAATCTCTTGAGAAGATGTCTGGACGCACCCACGCTCCCACACCGATGGAGTCTTCAAGAGACGTTACTGATGAGTGACCCTGGCCTGAGCCCGCTTATGCGGCAGTATCGGGATATCAAGCAGGGATACCCTGAAGCCATACTGTTGTTTCGGGTCGGAGATTTTTATGAGATGTTCTACGAGGACGCTCAGGAGGCTTCCCGACTCTTATCGATCGCCCTCACGTCTCGCGATAAGAACAGCGCCCATCCTGTTCCACTATGCGGCGTTCCCTATCATGCCGCAACCGGCTATATCGCAAAGTTATTGAAGGCTGGCCGTATCGTGGCGTTGTGCGAGCAAGTCGAGGATCCCAAGCTCTCCAAAGGTCTGGTGCGCCGTGAGGTCGTCAGGCTCTATACTCCAGGCACACTCGTAGACACAGAATTTCTCGCCCCGTGCGAGCTCAACTACCTTGCCGGTTTCGTCGTTCAATCAGATACGGTTCATGGAAGATCGATCGGCTTGTCCGTCCTTGAGGTTTCAACTGGTGAATTTTGGGGAATAGAGTTTCACGGTCCCCACGCGGTCACGCAACTATTGAATGAAATCTCTCGACTGGACCCTCGAGAAGTGCTTTTTCCTGGAAATCTCGTCCCTGAATGCTCCGCTTGGATCCAGCAGATCGTAGGAACACGCCTGTGTGAACGACCTCCCACATCGTTCAGCCAGCACTCCGCTGCTCAGACCTTAATGACGCATTTCCACGTACAGGACTATGACGCCTTAGACTGTGCCGACAGCCCCGCCGCCAGTAGCGCAGCAGGCGCGGTCTTATCGTACTTGCGCGAGACTCAACCGACGGTTCCTCTGGATCATATTCGCCGATTCACGATCCAGCGCAATGATGAGTACATGCATCTGGATGGCACCACCATCCGTAACCTGGAACTTCTCAAACCATTGCTGTCGAATGAGAACGCGTCGGGTTCGAAGTCTACCACGCTCCTGAGCGTGCTGGATCGGACCTCCACCGCCATGGGAAGTCGACTCCTTCGCCAGTGGCTGGTACGGCCGTTACTTCATGACGACCAGATACGTCAGCGTCTTGACGCGGTCGAAGAACTCAAAGACCACATGCAGATCAGAACTGCATTACGGACCGCCTTGCGAGAGATCCAGGATATCGCACGACTTGGCAGTCGCATCGCACTCGGCTTGGCCGGTCCGCGAGAACTTCTGGCTCTCAAACACTCTCTTTCGGTTTTGCCCGAGATTGAGGTCCAGCTAGCACCGCTTCAGAGTCTGCTGCTCTGTCAGGCGCGAACATCATGGGATAGCGGCCAGGATCTCTACGACGTGATTGAGCGTGCAATCCAACCTGATGCTCCACCTTCCATTCGAGACGGGAACATCTTCACAGATGGCTATGACCCGGTCATCGACGAGTTGCGCAAAGCCAGCAAGGAAGGGAAAACTTGGATCGCTGCAATCGAGACACAGGAACGTGACCGAACTGGCATTGAGTCATTGAAGGTCCGTTACAATCAGGTGTTTGGCTATTACATCGAGATCACCAAAGCTAATCTTGCCCGTGTCCCCGCTGACTACATTCGCAAGCAGACGCTGGTCAATGCCGAGCGATTTATGACCGCCGAATTGAAAGAGCTGGAAGAACGTGTCACCGGAGCCGAGGCCAAGCTCCTGGCTCGTGAGCAGGAGATTTTTATCCAGCTTCGCTCTCGGTTGGCTCAAGAAGCCCATCGATTGGACGCCATGGCGACCGCCCTTGCGCTCCTTGATGTCGTCGCCGGACTGGCGGAGGTGGCCGCTCTGTACCGGTATACCAAGCCAACGGTGACTGAAGGCGGTGCCCTTATCATCAGGGAAGGTCGTCACCCGGTCGTCGAGCGACTCTGCACGGATTCAGTATTCGTCCCGAATGATACCGTGTTGGACCTCGAACTGAACCGCCTCCTGATCATTACAGGACCAAACATGGCAGGAAAGAGCACCTATCTTCGTCAGGTCGCACTTATTATCTTGATGGCTCAGATCGGCAGCTTTGTACCCGCCTCAGAAGCGACGATTGGATTAACCGATCGCATCTTCACAAGAGTGGGAGCCTCGGATAATCTGGCTGGGGGGCAGAGCACCTTCATGGTCGAAATGGTAGAGACCGCGAATATTCTCCAAAACGCGACTTCCCGCAGCCTCATTCTGTTGGATGAAATCGGGCGCGGCACAAGCACCTACGATGGCCTGAGTATCGCGTGGGCAATTGCAGAATATATTCACGACTGCACCAGGTTGGGTGCGCGCACATTATTCGCAACCCACTATCATGAGATGACGCAACTGGAGCAACAACGGATCGGAATTAAGAACTACCGAGTCGCCGTCCAGGAATGTGATGGTGATGTGGTGTTTCTCAGAAAAATCGTGGCGGGGAAAGCTGACCGAAGTTACGGCATTCACGTGGCCAAACTGGCAGGGCTTCCTATGGAGGTCATTAGCCGTGCACAAACGGTGCTGTCACAGCTGGAACAACCGGAATCTGTCAGATCCGAGATAAATCAGGATGAACAGCAGACGACATCGGAACTCCTTCCTCATCCTCATCCGATGATAGAAGAGGTCAAACAGATCGACCTATTTTCGATGACACCGCTCGATGCGCTGAATCGCCTCGCCGAGTTGCAACGTATGGTGAGATCGGAGCACAGTGATCCATCCGATCGGTAATCCATATTGACCAGATGGTAAAAATTAAACGGGCGGCATTTCCGAGAGAAATGCCGCCCGTTCGTATCTCGTAATAGTCGTCAGTGCGCTTGATTATATTGTGCAGTCGAATGAATCAGACCACCGACGGTTTTCCCACCTGGAAGCATCACATCGTACTGCATGCCCACATTGCTGCCATCGGGCGTCACTGGCGAACTGTTAAGAACCGCCATGCCTTTGGCACAAGTTGGTTCGAATTCGTTTTTTCCGGCGCATTCCCTAAGGCGAAGCGCGGAAATGCTCAGAGGCTTCCCTACTGAACCAGATACCTCAGGAATCTTCTTCACCGATGAAATCACCCGATGATTTTGCTCGGTTTCCGTGGCGACGAATTCGATCAAGTCCGTCGTGCTGCCAGGGGGAACTTCCTTCGCTGCTGTGGGTCCAGCATGAAGGCGACCCATCTTCTTCAACTCTTGCCAGGCCGACTTATCGGCATAAAACTTCAGCGTTTTGCCCGGATGAACTTTTTGCCAATACAAGCCGCTCTCCGCGTTCCCACCGAAGACGGCTGTGTTAATCCACACGGCTTCATCGTAGGGATCAAGGATGATCACCCGACCTTGAATGGTGGTCGGTTTGCTCATGTCACCCCATTCGAATCGTTCTTGAAATGACTCAATAGCTGAGGCAGTTGAAGCCAGACCGGCTACCAGTGCAACGGCTGCCAGCACGACGGCACCTTGCTTGTGCAACATCATAATCGCGTCCTCCTTGAACATCATCATCTGTACGCTTTGAACGTGACTAGTCCTTGATGACTTTGAACCCGGTGATGGTTCTGCCGTCCAGCGTGACTTCCATGGCAACCAATTCTTGAGAGGCCTTGATAATTTGATCCATCAAGGCTTTGTCTTTGACCGCGAGACGAACCGTAGTGGCCGCGTGGTACCAGCCAGAATAGGTTGAGTTTTTCTCACTGCCGCCGGAGAATCCCCAGGCACAACAACTGAACAATGGATCAGGCGGCTTCACGTCAAGCATCGTTGATGATCGCCCTCCACTGTCGCCGGACCCTGGTTCTCCTGTATTCCAATATTGAATGCCGAACAAGAGCTCCCCATCCGGGTTGTCCGCCCACTGCGACCAGACACGGCCTTGCAGCTTCTTGGCCGCCTCAGCAGCCTTTAGGGGTTTCCCGCCAACGACCGCATCAGCGATGCCAACCTTGTCTATGGCACCGTCAGCTAGGGAAAGCTCGGCCGCCAGCAAGCCGAAACCAGAAAACAGTGCTACGGCAGCTAGAACGACAGCCTTTCTCATACGTAATCCCTCCTTCGTCAATTTGAGCCCGATATTCCGATGAGACATTAGTTCTTGCTAAATATGTGATCTTAATAATTTAGGTCGCAAATTCTCTTGAAAATTTAGGGTCCTTTAATAACCCGAACTAAAAATGAACGAAAAACCGTCCGGTTGTTACCGGAACGGTACTGAAACTACAAGGCCCTGTCAAGAAAATGTTTGCCAGGCTTGTCACAGGAGGACACACAGCCCTTACACCATATACAAAACAATAAGTTATAAGTCTTCTCCGACTGGAAGGTATGCTGTGGTCAGACCGGGCTTTTTTGGAATTGCCCGCTTAACGCCTTCACTTGCCGTGAGGAAAGTGGCCCCAGCCCTGTCAGGGCTATGTTTTTAGGGGTGAAGAGATCCTGTGCTACTTGACTTATTTGTTGTGGTGTAATCGCATCTATTTTTAAAATCATGTCTTCCAGGTTCGTATGAGCGCGGGAGATCAATTCATCTTTTGCAAGTTTGTTCATCCGGCTATGCGAACTTTCCAAGCTGAGCATGAGGCCGCCTTTCATCTGTTCTTTTGTCCGTTTTAGCTCATGCTGATCAATTCCATCTCTGCTCAAGCGCCGGATCTCGCGACTAACGAGTTCAAGAACGCGCTCAACCTCCCGAGCTTGCGTGCCTGCATAGACGGTGATCGTACCGGCATCGGAATAACCCGACAAAAATGAGTAGATCGAATAGGATAAGCCCCTTTTTTCACGGATCTCCTGGAACAGCCTCGAACTGACGCCACCACCGAGGACACTGTTCAATGCATAGACCGCATATCGATCCTTATGCCCAGCGGCAACGCCCTTGAGTCCCAGGCAGAGGTGCACTTGCTCTAACGATTTGTGTTTCACGATGGCGCCACCACAGATTTCCGGAGGCCAACGTTTTCGAGGAAGGACGCTCGATGAAGGGCGATACTTCCCAAAGGTGCGAGCCATCGTCTTTTCAAGCTGCTGTTGATTGAAATTCCCGGCTACGGCGAGCACGATCTCTTCGGGACGATAGTGCGTATCAATGTACTCGAGGAGATCCTGTCGGCGAATCCGGGCGATTGTTGATTCCCGCCCAAGAATCGGACGACTCAAGGGATGTGTGCCCATCGCTAACTTGGTATGTAACTCTTGAACGAGATCTTCGGGATCGTCTTGAACCATTCGAATTTCTTCAAGGACGACCTGCTTTTCCTTTTCAATTTCTTTCTTTTCGAGTCGGGAGCGGAGAAACAGATCCCCCAAAAGGTCGAGGGCCTTTGGGAGATGTTGATCCAATACCTTGACGTAGTAGGTTGTGGTTTCGCGCGTAGTGAAGGCGTTCATCTCGCCCCCCAGCGCATCGATTTCACGAGAAATCTCCGTGGCCGATCGAGTGGTCGTCCCCTTGAAGAACATATGTTCGATGAAATGGGCGTACCCAGCCTGTGTGGGGCTTTCATCACGAGAGCCCGTATTGACCCAGATGCCTATGGTGACGGATTTGAGGGTTGGGATTCGCTCGGAAACCAAGCGAATCCCGTTCTCGAGGATGAGCTTACGGTACAAGTGTTACCCGCCCACTGACTCGTTTGCGCCGCCGCCCGTCGGTGCGGGGAGGGTTTCTTTTCGGCTAAGCCTAATCTTGCCTTGTCTATCGATCTCCAGCACTTTCACAAGAATTTGATCGCCTTCGGCGACCTCGTCAGATACGGCTTTCACCCGGTGATGCGCCAGCTGTGAGATATGGACCAACCCATCGGTGCCTGGCAGTACCTCCACAAAGGCACCAAAGTCCATAATCTTTCTTACCGTTCCCGTATAGACTTTCCCGACCTCGACTTCCTCGGTCAGGCGGTTGATGATCTCTTTGGCTTTTTGTAAGGACGTCCCGTCGGATGAAGCGATGGTCACAATCCCGGTATCTTCGACACTGATCTTGACGCCGCAGTCGGACTGAATGCCGCGGATGGTTTTGCCGCCCTGTCCGATAATGTCGCGAATCTTATCTTGCTTGACCTTCATCGTGTAGATGCGAGGGGCGAACGTCGACAAGTCGGTGCGATGACTGCTGAGGGCCTTCGCCATATGGCCAAGAATGTGGAGGCGTCCCAACCGGGCCTGCTCCAAGGCTTGCTGCATCAACGCTGTGGTAATGCCACCAATTTTAATGTCCATTTGCAGTGCCGTCACACCGTTCTTCGTCCCGCACACTTTGAAGTCCATATCACCCAGATGATCTTCAAGGCCTAAAATATCTGACAGGATAATGACGTCGTCCCCTTCTTTGATCAATCCCATAGCAATGCCGGCGACTGGCTCCTTGATTGGAACGCCTGCGTCCATCATGGCCAGCGTCCCACCGCACACGGTTGCCATTGAGGAAGACCCATTGGATTCCAAAATCTCTGACACAATACGTAAGGTGTAGGGAAAGACGTCCTTGCCCGGGATGACGGGCTTTAATGCCCGTTCCGCCAAGGCTCCGTGCCCAACCTCACGCCGTCCTGGCGTGCGAAGCGGTCTCGCCTCACCGACACTGAAGGGCGGGAAGTTGTAATGCAGCATAAAGGTCCGCATGTACTCGCCTTCCAACGCATCAATGCGCTGTTCATCGTCGCTCGTCCCTAGCGTCACCACCGCTAAGCTCTGTGTTTCGCCGCGGGTAAAGATTGCAGACCCATGGGCTCGCGGCAGGGCGCTAACCTCGCAAGTAATTGGGCGAATATCTCCAGGACCGCGTCCGTCGGCGCGAGACCGCTTCTCCAAAATCATCTTCCGGACTTCAGTATATTCCAGTTGATGGAACACAATCTTGATATGCCGTTCCCTCGAGGAATCATCTGGCTTTTTCAGCCTGGCAATGGTCTCGGCCAGAATTTGGTCCAACCGCTCCTGCCGGGCGGTCTTGTTGGCAATCATGATGGCGTCACGAATGGGTTGCGCCACCAACGTCTTGATCTCGACCTGCAACGCGGAATCGATCGACTCTTGAACAACAACCCGCTTCACCTTTCCAACCTTCTGGGCCAATTCATCGATCTTCCGGACGATTTTCTTAATCTCGGAGTGAGCTAATTCCAGCGCCTCGAGCATCATCTGCTCGGATAATTCATTGGCACCTGCCTCCACCATCATCACCGCGTCCGCTGTGCCCGCAACCACCAGATGCAGCTCGCTCTGCTCCATCGTTTCAAGGTCAGGATTGACGACGAGCTGACCATTGACGCGACCGATCCTCACGCCAGCCACGGGGCCGTTGAACGGAATGTTCGATACCGCGAGGGCGGCTGATGCCGCAGTGATTCCAATAACGTCGGACGAACCGGTCTTATCTGCCGATAGGACTGAGGCAATGACCTGCGTCTCGAAATAGTAGCCTTCGGGAAACAACGGGCGGAGCGGTCGATCAATCAAGCGGCTGGTCAGGACTTCCTTCTCAGCCGGTCGACCTTCTCGCTTGAAGTAGCCTCCAGGAATTTTCCCGGCCGCGTAGGCCTTTTCCTGGTAATCGACGGTCAAGGGCAGGAAATCGATCCCGGCCTTGGCGGTTTGCGCGGCCACGGCCGTTGCAAGGATGACCGTGTCGCCATACGAGGCCCATATCGACCCGTCAGCTTGCTTTGCGATACGTCCGGTTTCAAGCCGAAGGGTTCGACCGGCAATGTCAATTTCTACGACGTGTATCATCTATGGTCTCCTCTGGTTAAATCCACAGATGCCCACTGAGATACGCTCAACGACTAGTGAGTGGTTGAAAAGCTGAAATGAGAGACTTCTCGCCAACTTTACAACTTTTCACTCTTACACCGCACACTTGGTGTGAGCGCATGTCGGTGTTCATCTGTGGGACATGCGAACGATGCCATGGCGCCGGTCAACGCCGCTGTTTGCCCGACCGGTTACTTGCGAATGTTGAGTCGCTCGATCACGGCTCGGTAACGAGCATCTTTTACACCGCGGAGATAGTCTAGAAGACGCCGCCGGCGTCCGACCAGCTGCAATAATCCACGCCGCGAGTGGTGATCCTTTTTATGGGTCTTGAAATGTTCGGTGAGATACGTGATCCGGTTGGTCAATACCGCAATCTGAACTTCCGGCGATCCGGAATCCTTTTCATGCTGCTGATATTGCTTGATGAGTTCACTCTTTACTTCTTTTAACAATGCCATAGCTACTCCTTCCGTATTAATGACTCAAGAGACTTAATACTTTGCGAATTCGAATCGACCCCACACCGCTGGTATCATGAGTTCCAATGGCCAACAACTGACCGGCTTCATCCTTGAGACGTACCGAAACCGTGGAATGGGCGGGCGGGAGTTGCCCAACACCTACCGGAAAAATTGGTGAACCATTCAAGACACGCTTCGCCTGCTCTGCATTCACGACCACTGCCGGGAGTTGGACGAGGAGTTGATCCAACGACATGAATTGCTTCGAGAGAGTTCCCATCGTGAGATGGCTGGCAACTTGATCAATCGTCACTGCCTGTTCGATTGATAGTGGGCCGACACGGTGACGCTCGAGAGCATAGAGATGCCCTCCTACCCCTAACGCCTGTCCGATGTCGGTACACAAGGTGCGTATATACGTGCCTTTTGAACAGACAATGCGCAGGGCCACGTCACGACCGTGAACGGCCACGATCTCCAGCTGATGAATGGCAATCGACCGCTCTGCCCGATCGACCGTCCTGCCTGCCCTGGCTGCTTTATACAGCGGCTGTCCGCCGACTTTCACGGCTGAATACATTGGTGGCAATTGCTGCTGCACTCCTCGGAATCGGGTGATCACTGTCTGAAGGATGTCCTCCGTGATCGCACCTGGATCGACCCTGCTCAAAACCTGCCCGGTTGCATCCTGGGTGTCGGTCGTTTCCCCCAAGCGCATGACGGCGTGGTACTCCTTATCCCAATCGATCAGGTACTCGGCGATTCTCGTGGCCCGTCCGACCAGGATAGGCAACACACCTGTGGCACTAGGATCCAGCGTACCGGCATGACCGACTTTGCTTCCCCTCAATAAGCTCCGGACCTTGGCGACGACATCGTGTGAGGTCCAGCCGGCTTCTTTATGGAGAACGAGGACTCCCTCCAGGGCATCACCCAGGTCCGTCCTGATACCCGTCTGGTCCATACCCTTAAGAGTCCGTGATTCTCTGAGCACTGCTCGGAGCGTCCTGGGTTTCCTGCTGTTCAGACTCCCCATGCAGGCCTTCCAAGAGCTGCATGATCCGGTCACCGCGAGGTCCACTGACGTCCTTCTTGAAAATCACATCGGGCAGGTAGCGGAGCGAGAGGCGCCGTCCTAATTCCGACCGCACAAACCCACTGGCTTTTGACAGGCCAGTAAAAACATCGCGCTCGGCTTCCCCCGTTTCCATGGTCGTGACAAAAATATGCGCGATGCGCAAATCCCCTGTCAGCTCGACATCGGTAACCGTGACGTCATGGACTCGAGGATCCTTGATTTTTCGCATGAGAATATCCGCCACTTCCATGCGAATCTGGTCAGCCACTCGGTCTGCCCTTTTATAGGTCGTCTTCGACATCTTCGTACCCAGCCTGACCGGTCTCAAGCATGACAGGGGGCTTAGAGGAATTCCAACTGGACTCGTGACACTTCAACTGCTGGCATGCTTTTAATCAGATTCAACGCTTGTTCAAGCACCTGGTTCACGTGGCTACGCTCATTCGAGACACACGCCATTCCAAGAATAGCCTTCTGCCAGAGATCCTGGCCATCCACTTCGGCAACTGAAAGGTTAAACTTGCCATGAAGCCTGTCCTTGATCCCATGAAGGACTTGACGCTTGTCTTTAAGGGACTGGCTCCCTGAGATGAATAACTCGACGGTGTATAGCCCCACGACCATGGCCAGGGTTCGGTTAGCGTCGGCTCACAATAGAGGCTCCAGAGGCTCCATGATTCAGCTTCATGAGCTTGTCAGGACTTTAACTAAGAGGCGACAACAAAATCCTTCGGCTACTACTAGAGCTTCGCCGGGATCTTATCGACTGCATAGGCCTCAATGATATCGCCGGATTTGACATCGTTGAAGTTTTCGACGCTCAATCCGCATTCATACCCCTGCTGCACCTCACGCACATCATCCTTGAACCGCCGTAACGAACCAAGTTTACCCTGATAGACCACCACATTGTCCCGAATCACTCGGACTCCGACGCTGGATCGAGAGATCGTCCCATCAATAACATACGCCCCGGCTACGGCTCCAACCTTTGGAATCGTAAAGACCTGCCGTACTTCCACTCGTCCCAACACACGCTCTTTCAGGGTCGGCTCGAGCAAGCCTTCCATCGCAGCCTTGATGTCTGCGATGGCGTCATAAATGATCGTGTAGAGCCTGATATCGACACCCTGCTGTTCGGCCAATGCGGCTGCCTTTGGTTCTGGCCTGATATTGAAACCGATGATGATGGCTCGCGACGCGGAGGCAAGCAACACATCGGATTCCATAACCCCACCAACTCCGTTATGAATCACGCGTAGCTTGACGGCATTCGTCGACAGCTTTTCGACCGCGCCAGCCAATGCTTCAGACGATCCTTGCACATCGGCCTTGATGACAATGGCCAACTCCTTCACGGATCCTTCTTGAATTTTCGCAAAGAGATCATCCAAGGAAACCTTCGCGGGGCCAGTTAGCTCTGCTGCCCGACGCTTTTGCGTTCGTTCCTCCGCGATCTCTCGGGCGACTCGCTCATTGGAGACAACATGAAAGACATCTCCCGCCGACGGCACGCCGGGTAATCCAATAACTTCGACCGGAATGGACGGCCCTGCCTGCTGCGCCTTTTCACCGCGATCGCTAAGGAGAGCCCGAACACGCCCGCTGAATGTTCCGACGACATAGGCGTCCCCCACCCGTAGAGTCCCGCTCTGAACCAACACCGTTGCAACCGGACCCCTTCCGCGCTCAATCTTGGCTTCGATGACGGTGCCATTCGCCTGTCTGTGTGGATCCGCCTTGAGTTCAAGTACTTCCGCCTGAAGTAAAATCATCTCGAGGAGAGTATCAAGACCCATTTTCTCTTTGGCAGACACCTCGACCATAATGGTATCGCCACCCCAAGCTTCGGAAATCAATCCATGTTCCGAGAGAGCGTTTTTTACCCGATCAGGATTGGCGGTCGGCTTGTCGATCTTATTCATTGCCACGATCAGCGGCACTCCGGCTGCCTTGGCATGGTTGATCGCTTCGATCGTTTGCGGCATCACACCGTCGTCTGCCGCAACAACCAAAATGACGATATCCGTGACCTTCGCGCCACGAGATCGCATAGCCGTAAACGCCTCGTGGCCGGGAGTGTCGAGAAACGTTACCTGCTTACCGCGCACTGAGACGGTATAGGCGCCGATATGCTGAGTAATGCCACCGGCTTCCCCTTCCGCCACTTTTGTTTGGCGAATCGCATCAAGGAGCGACGTCTTCCCGTGATCGACGTGCCCCATAATGGTCACCACCGGCGGTCGAGGTTCCGGCCGTTCATCATCGCCGGTCTCAATGATATCGTGCAGCAACTCGTCCCCAATTTTCTCGACCGAGACCTCAACTTTAATTCCACTTTCCTCGGCGAAAATCGATGCAGCATCCAGACTCATAGGTTGGTGAAACGTCAACATTTGTCCCATATCCATCAGTTTCCGAACGATGTCCGCCGGCCGTTGACCGATCAACTCAGCGAATTCTTTGACCGTTGTCCGAGGAGTCACTTTCACGCTCTTGCGACGTGGTTTGGTAATTTCCCCCGGGGTGCTATGGTGGACATGCTTCGATCGGTCATCGCGGCGCTGCACCGGAATTGCACGAAGATCTTGCCAGCGAGCGGCGTCTTCTCGTAATTTCACATCTTGCTGCTCGTCCTTAGGACGGCCTGTTTTCTTTGCTTTCTTAAGCTTTTCTTTGAGTGCCTCTGCCTCGATGGCCTCGAATGCCATGCTTTTCTTTTTACCGGTGACAGACTCCGGAATCGCCACCCCGGGTATTGCCGGCGCGATGGTCGGCTTGGCCGTCGACGCATCCTGTTTCACATCGAGTGGCACCGGTGCGGATGGAGCAATCTCGCCCGGACCTTCCTTCACTGGAAGACTGCGGTCGACTGGGCCATCGCTAGCAAGGTGGTCAACCGATGGAGTCGGTGTCGGCACAACACTTGAGGACGCGGGCTGCGCTGAACGCTCAGTCTCAGCAATCGAGACTGAAAGAATAGCCTCGATCGGCTCGTCTTCCTTCTTTCGCTTGATGAGAATGCGCCGCTTATCAGGCTTGAGTGGCTCTTCGACGACAGACCCCTTTGCCGCCACAGTTTTCCCCCGACTTGTATGCTCCGCCAACTTTGCACCGACCTCTCTCTCGATTCCCGTCCCTTGACTCGTCGATTTTGCGGCCAACTTATCCAACGCCTTCTGAACGATTTCCTCCTCGAGCGTACTGCTGTGAGATGAAACCGAGACCCCCAGCTTCTTGAGCTCGGGGATGAGCACTCGATTTTCCATGCCTAACTTCTTCGCAAGTTCGTATACACGCATAGCCATTAGGACGGTTCCGTATTCTATCCGCTCGTTGCTTCCTCAGCTCTGGCAGCCTGCCGAGCTTCTTCTTGCAGTCGTTGCGCTTCGGCTTCGTCCGCAATCGCGGCTTTAATTTCCCTGTCGCGCTCTACCTTTTCTTTTTCGTATTCCGTTGAGCTGATAATGTCAATCTTCCACCCCGTCAAGCGCGCGGCAAGCCGGACATTCTGACCGTTTTTCCCGATGGCCAACGACAATTGTGAGTCGGCTGCGACTACGAGCGCCGACTTCTTCTCTTCGTCGATCCCGACCTTTTCGATTGTTGCAGGGTTTAAGGCTTCGGCGATAAAGACTCGCGGATCCTGTGTCCAGGTAATGATATCGATCTTCTCGCCCCGCAGCTCGCGAACGACCGCCTGTACGCGGGAGCCCTTGATGCCGACGCAGGCCCCCACCGGATCCACAGCCTTTTCACGAGACGTGACCGCGATCTTCGTTCGGTCCCCTGGCTCTCGAACAACGGATCGGATTTCAATGATCTTTTCCATGACCTCTGGCACTTCGAGCTCAAAAAGTTTTGCCACAAACTGTGGATGGCTACGAGACAGAATGACTTGAACATCCTTGGGCGTCCGACGCACCTCCAACAACATCGCCTTCACGCGATCGCCGCGCCGATATGTTTCACGAGGAATCTGCTCTTGGATTGGCAGGATGGCCTCAGTCTTTCCGAGGTCCACCAGGTAATTCCGGCGCTCCATGCCGAGGATAATTCCTGTAACAAGATCGCCCTGACGTGTCGAATATTCTTTTTGAACCGCTTCCCATTCCGCTTCGCGCACCTTCTGGAAGATCACTTGCTTCGCCGTTTGCGCGGCAATTCTCCCCAATTCGTTCATTTCGATCAGCGATCCAATTTCGTCCCCGACTTCCGCCTCGCTATCGTATTGGCGGGCCTCCTGAAGAGAGATCTCCGCCTTGGGGTTGCTGACCGTTTCTACGATGATCTTCTTGGAGACGACAGAAATTTCCCCGGTTTTTGGGTCGATCTCCACTTGGATATTTTCGGCCTGACCGAAGCGTTTTTTCGCGGCGGTCTGCAGGGCGGATTCGATGGCCCCAATGACTCGGGCCTTGTCGATCCCTTTTTGACGCCCGATTTCGTCGATCACGGAAATCAGTTCACGGTTCATACGTCACGCTCCTGCATCCGGTTACCACTTAACATCTCCAACGTTCCGCCCTTCTAGATCTTCACAACCAGCTTTGCTTCAGCAATCATGTCTCGACTCAATTTCACCGTCTGGGATATTCGCGCAGCAACCACCCTCAGCACGACCGCCTCTTCATCTACCTGCATCAGTTGACCAGCGATCTTCCACTGGCCTTCGAGAGGCTCTCGAAGCTTGAGACTCACCTCTTTTCCAATCGCCCGTTGATAATCCTGGGATCTCTTGAAGGGTCGATCAAGACCCGGAGAAGAGACTTCAAGGGTATAGGCATGGGGAAATGGATCGGCCACGTCAATCGCCGGTCCTAGAGCCTTATGTGCCTGCTCACAGTCTGTGATGCTGACTCCATCGGATTTAGCGATCAGAACGCGAACGACCGAGCGAGGGCCTTTCCCCACGCACACCACATCAACCAACTCAAGCCCGAGCGTCCATAGGATCGGCGAAATGATTTCGTGCAACCGGTCGGCAACCAGCTGCGGACGACTGCCCGGTATACTCAGCCCATTTCCCTTTGACATGTATCCAAACAAAAAAGTGGGCATGAGCCCACTTACAGAGGCAGCACCATACCATGCACCCCGGTGCAAAGCAAGGGCACTAGCCGGTCAACAAGGCCCAGCGAGCAGCCAGGGTTTTCGTGATGGGACCCGGCTGGCCAGAGCCAATAGTTTTTCCATCGATCCGGACAACACCGAGTACTTCGAGCGTGGTTCCCGTCAGAAATACTTCATCTGCGCGATACAGAGCATCGACCGGTATGAACCGTTCTTCGATTACAATGTCGTCCTTTTTCGCCAACTCCAAGACCACGGTTCGTGTGACGCCGGATAGAATTCGAGGACCTTCGGGAGCCGTCATGACCACCCCATCCTGAATCGCCATGACATTGCTCAGCGCACCTTCCATGACGAAACCGTCTCTGACTAAAATCGTTTCGAAAACGCCGGCCTTCTTCGCTTCTTCACGGGCAAGGACGTTGGCTAGAAGATTGACGCTTTTGATATCACAACGCCCCCACCGAAGATCCTCTCTGGTGCATGCGCTGACGCCGGTGCGGCGAACGTCCGGTGCCAGAGGATGAAACTCCCTGATGGTCATCACGACCGTTGGAAGAATATCGGCAGGGAAACTATGCTCGCGGGGAGCCACCCCTCTGGTGACCTGAATGTAGATCTTGGCGTCTTGGTATCCAGCCAGGCTAAGTCCTTGTTGAATCCACCTGGTCCATTGCGCCTTGGTATAGGGTTGGCAAAGCGAAAGTTCTCCCACGCTCCGATTCAGCCTGGCAAGATGTGCGGCAAACTCGAACGGCGTCCCTCGATACGTGCGAATGACTTCGTAGACGGCATCTCCGAATTGGAAACCCCGGTCATCGATGGAAACGGTCGCCTCCTCCCAAGGCAAAAAGCGACCGTTGATGAACGCGATGTCTGGCATTGGCTTAATTCCCGGATGGTGGCTGTGCTTCGATTCTGAATACGCGCCGATCTTCCGCAGTAAATTTCCACCCCATGCGTTTCTCGAAAATCAGCTGATGCCCCCCTGACTGCATGGCCTTAAACTCGAAGGTGCGTTGCCCGTTTTCCACGGCGTTATTACTCGCGATGCAGAGAAATTCATCGTTGAGAAGGGCAAGCCCTTTGGCATCATAGGACGGCACCCACTGTTCACCTCTGGTGCGATCTTCCCATAAATGGATGACGAATGGCTGGTCGACTGTAACCACGCGGCAATCACTGCCGTCCAACGTAGGATTGTGATCAGCACTGGAAATACTCACCTCGATATCCCGATCCG
>JANPKE010000437.1:0-2340 GCA_031425875.1 Nitrospirota bacterium | reverse complement strand
TTCTCGACCAGGAATCTGAAGCAGATCGGTCTTTGCCGGCGGCGAAGGTCTCGCCTGCGTCGGGTCGACTCGTGTGGATGCTTGATCACTCAGCCGCACAACAGCTGAAGAAGACGCCATCACATCGAGGAGGGACATGATTCTCGCGGGAGACATCGGAGGCACGAAAACCAACCTGGCGCTTTATGACTGGACCACCGAGCGAGTGGAACCACTACGCGTGGAAAGCTTTCACAGCGGCGATTACACCTCCCTCGAAGACATCCTCGTAGAATTTCTCACACCACCAGAACCGCCGATGCCACTGGATTCAGTAGGGTCCGAGGGAGGTGAGAAGATCCAGAAAGCCAGTAAGCCGGCATCCGAACCAGTGCAACTAACGGCCGCCTGTTTTGGAATCGCAGGACCGGTGATCGACAATCGCTGTCAAACGACGAACCTTCCCTGGGTGGTCGATGGTCCAACCATCGCGAAACAGTTCAGTATTCCTCGTGTGCAGTTGCTCAATGACTTAGAAGCCACCGCGTACGGACTTGTGTGGCTGCGGGCGGATGAGCTGGAAGTGCTGAATACAGGCAATCCTCCGAAAAAGCGACAAGCCCTTGCACTGATCGCAGCCGGGACAGGGCTTGGTGAAGGGATCCTCTTCTGGGACGGCAAATCGTATCGCCCTATGCCGTCGGAAGGAGGTCATACGGACTTTGCACCAAGCAACGATCTGGAGATTGAATTGCTTCGTTATCTCAGGGGCCAATACCTCCACGTAAGTTATGAACGGATTCTGTCCGGTCCAGGCCTGCACGCAGTCTATGAGTTTTTGCGTGACACCAAAAAGAATGAACCCACGTGGTTGGCGGAAAAAATAAAAGTCGGCAATCCAGCCGCTGAAATTGCGCAGGCTGGATTGCAAGGACAAGCCGAGATCGCCAAACAAGCATTGGACCTCTTTGTGTCGATCTATGGCGCGGAAGCCGGGAATCTCGCCTTAAAGGCGCTGTCGCTCGATGGCGTCTATGTCGGAGGTGGGATTGCGCCAAAACTCATTGCGAAGCTCCAAGACGGGACGTTCATGAAAGCCTTTACGAATAAAGGTCGGTATAAACGCTTGATGACTCTCATGCCCGTGAAAGTCATCATGAATCAGCAGACGGCCCTGCTCGGTGCCGCATCGGTGGCGGCAGCCCTCTCGCTCGTACCCGCGCCATGACGTTGGTTGATCTCGATCAGCTCAAGAAAGCGGCTGCCTTAAAAGCGAGTGCATTCGTCCGCAGCGGCATGGTCGTCGGCCTGGGGACAGGGTCCACGGCAAAACATCTTCTGGTGGCGCTTGGCGAACAGGTCAAGGCCGGCATTAAGCTGCGAGGCGTGCCGACGTCGCAAGAAACTGCCGTGCTCGCCAAGGAGGCAGGCATTCCACTGATCGACGCCGAGAATCGGTGGGAGATCGATGTCGCCATCGATGGAGCGGACCAGGTCGATCCCCATTTCAATTTGATCAAAGGCGGTGGGGGCGCGCTGTTGAAAGAAAAGATCGTGGCTGCCTCTGCAAAGCAGTTCATCGTGATGGTTGACCACACTAAACAGGTGCCGGTGCTTGGAGGGTCCTTCCCCCTCCCTATCGAAGTTATCCCCTTTGGGTGGGGCAGTACCGCACGAGAAATTGAAGCGCTCACCAAAAGCCGCGTGGTACTCAGAGAACGCAACGGGGCTCCGTTTAGGACGGAGTCCGGGCACCTAATCGTTGACGTGCATATCGATCGCATCAGTCAGCCGGGTGACCTGGAAACAGCACTGAACCTCATCCCTGGCGTTGTGGAGACAGGGCTCTTTGTCGGTCGAACCAACGTCTTGATTGTCGGTACACCTCAAGGCGTTCACACCCTCCATGCCCCCAAGATATGAGCACTCGCTCAGCAGACGAGAGGTCCTACAGGCACTTGGTCGACAGGCCCGCTTCCTTCTAACCGCACCAATAGCGTATACACTCGTACCATCCGAATCCGCAGACGCTTCAACAACAACCAGACCACAAGGTGAAGACATGAGTGTTGATGATATTTCAGGCAGCAACGATCCGTATCGGCTCCCGCGGCACGTGATACCGACCCGGTATGACCTGAGGCTTGAGCCGGATCTCACAACAGGACGCTTCCTGGGCCAAGCGACCATTCGCATCACGGTCAAAACGACGACACGGACCATTCTCTTGAACGCCGTCGATCTTGCGATTCAGTCAGCCATGGTGGAAGGGCAGAACCGGCAACCATTTAAGGCATCAGTCGAGCTGGAGCAGAAGACACAACGGGCTAGATTGTCATTTCAGGAGACCATCGATCCAGG
>JANPKE010000436.1:0-2831 GCA_031425875.1 Nitrospirota bacterium | reverse complement strand
TTGTGTTTTCCGTTGTGGTGGGGCTATTCTTTGGTTTATATCCTGCCAATAAGGCCGCTCGGCTGAATCCCATCGAAGCGTTGCGCTACGAATAGGGGAATCACTCACCGGTGTTCCTTCCTACGCATTCATTTCTATTATTGTTTCAATGGCCCGGAGCTGGTGATCGCCGGCCTGGTGCGCGAGATCGATGACAAACGGTGTTGGGTATTCAGTGCCCCCTGGCTGGTGGGTGATGGTGATAATCGGTTGGTGCAGTTTTTCTTGATGGAGTTTTGTGACTACTGCCAACTCTTGCGTATTCAGCCGCACATGACTATGGATGGGGTAGATACCGATTCGTGCGATGAATGACGACACAATTCGTTGATCAAGCGTGCCTTGCCGAGCCTCCTGATACAGGCGTTGAAATGTGTGGTGAGGAGTCAGTGGGGCAGTCCCGCCGAATCCAGTGATTAATTCATCGTATCGATCCACGACCATCAGAATGCGTGTGGGGTCGGAGGTAAATTGTCCGCGTGACTCTTGCGGATAGCCGCTGTCATCAAGATAGGCATGATGATTCGCGATGAGATGAAGCGTGGCGGCTTCAATTCCCCTTTTCCCCCCCAACATCAGAACGGCACGGCGGGGATGGGTCTCGAATTCCTGTCGGTTGGCCTTGGAAAGGTCCGACGAGACATGCGTATGGCGGACAATGGCAGGTCGGATCTGTAAGAGCCCGATGTCATGTAAGAGAGCGGCGGTCGCAAGCTCGTGCAGTTCCAGGGGGTTGAATTGGAAGGCCTGTCCGACCACCAGTGACAGCGTACAGGTGGCCAGTGCATGCTGGCTGAGCGCGGAGTCGTCGGCCCGGTTTTGACTCAAGGCCATGAAAATTGCAGAGTCGGTGAGCGTTCTCATGGCGATCGTGATTTCTTGGACCGCTTCGGCTGCCTGCTCAGGGTTGACCGTTCCTGTCTTCACAATGGTCGTAAAAACGGATTGTACCGCTTGATCCATCTGTTGCTTGGCCAGCTTCGCCTGGGCATATTCTTCGTTCAGTTGGGCTAAAGGCTTGGGGTGTGTCAGGCTCGAAGTCGGTGCTGTGGTGGGTGCAGCCTGCGTGATATCCGTTGCGTGATGGGGCGGAGAAGTGATTCCACGGTCGAGGTCGATGTCGACCATCTTCACTCCTGCACGCACTAATTTGTCAATCTGGGAAGCATGTTCAATCAGGAATGAATGGCGGAGTAAGGGGGAGCGGAACCACGACAGGTCCAGACGGGCGACGTACATTCCGATCTGAAGTTCACTGACGGGAACGCGTGTTGTCGCCATCAGAAGGTCCGTCCATGAGTAAGCAGGGCTGTAGACATAGCTCTCTCAGGTATCGGTGTGAACCAGAAAGAACTGTAGCCGAGCGAGTGCTGGAGTGAGTGATCAGTCTGAGTGACAAGGAGGGGAAATCAACGAGAGCGAGACTTCGATGCGAGGGTCGGCTTTGTCAACATGCTTATACAAATGAGTTTCGATGATGCGATTATCGTTTAAGCCAAGCCCTTCGCAGACCGCATCTTGGGCGATCTTCAGACCGCCATCAAGGTCGCGCCGTAAGGCGGATGCGAAAAAGAACCGGATCGAGAGCGTGAGCGGCCCCGATCGAAGTCGATTGTGCAAAGAGGATCTAACGGGGGACTGGGCCAATGCCAGCCATACGTACTGGCCGACGTAGGTCTTGTACGTCCGTCCGGCGGAGGATAGCAACCGACGTCCATTTACCGTTGCATATTGATGGTTGATGCTTGGAGGGACGGGCAATGTGACTTTGATCGTGTCCGATGTCACGACTGGGAGATGCGATGGTGTCCGAAGTGCAGTCTCTGGGGTCGATGGATCAGATTTCGGTGACAGAGTCGTACTGTTGATCCGCAGCAACTTTTTCGGGATGGATGGGAACCTTGATGAACGGAAGTTGTATCGAGGTCGGTCGGATGGCATGGAGCGAAGCTAGAGGAGATTCACGATCTTTGCCATATTCTGTTCAAAGCGATCTTCTGTACGGGCAAGATACCGACGCCATTCGCTTGGGTTCCAAATTTCCATGCGGTGATACAGGCCGACGAGTATGATTTCTTGATCCTCATCGACAGGAACCAGTTTTCTCAAGCGACCAGGAATTAGAATCCGCCCGGTCTTATCGATATCCGATGAGCCTGCCTCGGATACGACAAAGTGCATAAACAGACGACTCTGGTCTTCATCCAGAGACGTCCGGGTCCGTTCAAGGACCTTCTCCCACTCTTTCGTGGAATAGATCAGCAAGGACTGTTCCGGACCCTTCAGGAACATGACGGTCTGACCGTCAGCTTCGATCTGTTCACGGATCGGTGAGGGGACGATAAAACGTCCTTTCTCATCAACCTTGCAAAGGTATTCACCTGCAAACATTGTGATGTCCTGTATTTAGGAATTCACGGCAGTTCTGGTTCGGTCGCGAATCCATTGCTCTAGATCCGAACGGACAAATCGCCATTCCTTTCCAAGCTTGAAGGCGGGAATCTGTCGACTCTGAAGATAGCGATAAAGGGTACGTTGAGTAATCTTGAGATAGTGGCATGTTTCCATCGCGGTCATCAGTTCGCTCTTCGGGGCCCTGCTCATCACTCCACCTATGGCCAGATCGAAAAATCCGCATTCTGCCTCCAGCACTCTCGTTATTCTAGAGGCGACCCTGAGAATGTCAAGCGAAAATATATGACAGTGCATGTCAAAGGCCCTCACCGCCCTCTGGCATTCCCGCACCGTCATTGGATTGGTCCATCATCGCTTCGATATCGTCGACATCCTCG
>JANPKE010000435.1:0-1741 GCA_031425875.1 Nitrospirota bacterium | reverse complement strand
GCCGGAGATGTAGGTCACGACTCCGTCGGGACTGAGACAAAGAAAGACGTCGCCAGTCTGGTCGGCGAAGATTTCCATTGCCGCCTGGGTGGAGCGCATCTGCCGGTCCCCTGCTTTGCCCCTCGGCGCGCGTGTGTACCGCGCGACTCTGGCCCAGGCCGGTTAACAGCGGGCGTACAAACGGCCGAAGCCGTTGCGCGCCCTTCTTCGAAGGACGTCAAGATTTGTGCCACCCAGGGCAACCCTTCCCGACAAGGCGTACACCATCCACAGGATTCCCGAGCGAAGAATTTTTCTAGATTCAATACGAATCCCACTGGACAAGTTTGGTCGTCGAGCACGATCATGGTGGCCGTGCCCAGACGACCGACCTGGGGTGGGATCGACGAAAAATCCATGGAGAGATCCAGGTGTTCCTCGGTCATAAATGCTGTGGAGATGCCGCCTGGCAACAAACCTCGAAAGCGAGTGCCGTTGGCCATTCCACCAGCGTACCGTTCCAAGAGTTCACGCGCGGTGATGCCGAGCGGCAATTCCCACCACCCAGGATTGGTCACGCGACCGCTGATGCCGTAGATCTTTGTGCCGCCATCCTGAGTCCGACTCAAACGGTGATACCAATCGGCGCCATGATTGATGAGATGCGGAATGTTGTATAAGGTCTCGACATTTTGGACGATGGTCGGTTGCCCCCATAAGCCGACCGTCTGTGGAAATGGAGGTTTTGCTCGGGGAACCGCTCGTTTGCCTTCTAACGCATTGATCAGTGCCGTTTCTTCTCCGCAAATATATCGGCCGGCACTCGCATGCAAGTGAAGGTCGAATTGAAATCCTGTCCCAGGAAGCGGCTTACCGAGATACCCTTCCGCGTATGCCTCTGCGATGGCTTGGTTCAGCCGTTGAGCGGACAGATGATATTCCCCACGCAGAAAAATGTAGCCGATCTCTGCATCGATGGCATAGCCGGCGAGGATCATGCCTTCAACGAGGCCATGAGGATCACCCTCCATCAGCACACGATCCTTAAACGTGCCGGGCTCCATTTCATCGCCATTAGCGACGATATACTTTGGTTTCGGCGCATCGGGCCCCATCGGGACGAAGCTCCACTTTGCGCCGGTGGGAAAGCCGCCCCCGCCCCTGCCACGCAATCCCGCTTCGGTTACTAGCCGCTGCACATCCTTGGGAGCCAATCCGGCGGCGAGCCGCTGGAGACAGCGATACCCTCCGTCTTTCACATACTCGCGCAACGTTCGCGTACTGCCATCCGAATGAATATGTTGAGTGAGTGGTCGTTCCATCTTGGATCGATGACAGAGGTCTGAAACTATTTGTATTTCTCCACGATCTGTTCAATCTGTTCGGGCGTGACATCACCATACACATCCTGATCGATCATCACGGCCGGTGCTCGTTCGCACTGCCCTAAGCACGCGATCGGTAAGACGGTCAGACGCCCATCAGCCGTTGTCTGACCGAGATCCACGTCATAGAGCTTCTTGATCTGTTCCTGAATTTGCTCGCACCCCTTGATCCAACAACTGATACTGTCGCACATGAAGGCAACATGCCGACCGACGGGTTTCCTGAAAATTAGGTTGTAAAACGTGGCAATGCTATCAACATCCTCGGCCGTCATACCGAGGAATTTCGCAATCTCGAGGAGCGAGTCATCCGAGACCCAGCCACGTCGTCGCTGGATGGTCAGCAGGGCATCAATGGTCGCCCCTCGTTTGTTAGG
>JANPKE010000434.1:0-23476 GCA_031425875.1 Nitrospirota bacterium | reverse complement strand
CTCAGATGGAACAACACCACACGGTTCTTGTCCACCAAAACCCACAAGGAATTTGACTGTGAGCACCCACGCGTGCGCGTGCTACAAGTGATCGACTTCTCTCCTCAGACTGGGTACTGGCCGGTCGAAGCCCGGCTACATTGAAACCAGCAGCTGGCAGCCTGTTGAAGGACGCACTGCCAACCAACGCGTTCTGGAAAGCAGCTTGCCGGAAACCCTAAGCGCCCGCCAAGGCCTCTTGCGGCCCTGTTCTCGCCTCGCCGCCTGCTAGACGTCGTAGTAGAGGAAGAACTCGTACGGATGCGGTCGCAACCGCATCGGATCGATCTCCTTGCTCCGCTTGTAGCCGATCCAAGCCTCGATCAGGTCCTCGGTAAACACCTCTCCCTTGAGCAGAAACTGATGATCTTTTTCTAAGCTGTTGATCGCTTCATCCAGACTCCCGGGCATGGTTGGGATGCTCGCTGCCTCCTTCGGATCAAGATCATAGAGGTCTTTTTCAGCCGGCTCGCCTGGATTGATCTTGTTCTGAATACCGTCGAGCCCCGCCATGAGCATTGCGGAGAAGGCCAAATAGGGATTGCAGGAGGGATCAGGAAATCGCACTTCAATCCGCTTGGCCTTTGGACTCGGAGAATACATCGGAATACGGATGCCGGCCGATCGGTTCCGGCTGGAGTAGGCCAGCAGCACCGGGGCTTCGAACCCCGGCGTGATGCGCTTATAGGAATTGGTGGTTGGGTTCGTAAAGGCCGCCAGCGCCGGCGCATGTTTCAGGATGCCACCGATATAATACAAACAGAGCTGTGAAATCCCGGCATAGTCCTTCCCGGCAAAGAGGGGTTTTCCATCCTTCCAAATGCTCTGGTGCGTGTGCATTCCGGATCCAGCATCACTGAAGAGCGGCTTCGGCATGAAGGTCACCGTCTTGCCATGCCGACGCGCCACGTTTTTGACAATGTACTTGTACATCATCATCTTGTCCGCGGTTCGCAAGAGGGAATCAAATCGGATATCGATTTCGGCCTGGCCGGCCGTGGCCGTCTCATGATGGTGCTTTTCCACCGCGATGCCGACCTTTTCCATCTCCAGCACCATTTCGCTGCGAATGTCTTGCTGGGTATCGGCCGGAGCCACCGGGAAGTACCCTTGTTTGTGGCGGATCTTGCCGCCCAGGTTGACCCCCTCTTGCCCCATGTTCCAGGCGCCTTCTTCCGAGTCCAGATAGTAGAAGCCGCTGTGGCTGGTTTGGTCATACCGGGCGTGATCGAAGATGAAAAATTCTGCTTCCGGCCCCCAGAATGAGGTGTCGCCGATCTTGGTGCTTTGGAGATACTTCTCCGCCTTTTGGGCAATGAACCTGGGGTCGCGCTCGTAATTTTCGCGAGAAATCGGATCCACGACATTGCCGGTTAAGCTGAGTGTCGGCACCGCGGTAAACGGGTCCACGCATGCCGTGGTAGGATCCGGCACCACTAATAAATCACTGTTGTTAATGGCCTTCCAGCCGTGGATCGACGATCCATCGAGGCCAGACCCATCCTTGAACAGGTCTTCCGTCAGCTCGCTCACTGGAATGGTCATATGCTGCCAGACACCGGGCAGATCGACGAATTTCAGATCCACCATTTGAATCCTGTGCTTCTTGGCAAACTCCAACACCTCACGCACATTCATACCCTTCCTCCTTTGAGAGATCCTCCGCGATGATGTTCTACCGCTTGGACCTTACCGTCACAGCGCGGTTTCGCCGGTTTCACCCGTCCGAATGCGCACGACATCGCCCAACTCTCGCACAAAAATTTTCCCATCTCCGATACTACCAGTTTTGGCCGCGCTGGTGATGGCCTCAATCACTCGAGGCACCTGGGCATCCGTCACCGCAACCTCAATTTTCACCTTGGGCACAAATTCGATCGTATACTCTTGGCCTCGATATGTTTCCTTATGGCCTTTCTGACGCCCAAACCCTTTGACTTCCGATACCGTCATCCCCTGGACACCGATTTCCAATAGGGCATCCTTGATCTCTTCTAGTTTGAACGGTTTGACGATGGCCTCAACCAGCTTCATGTCGATGCCCCCCTTGCCCGACCAGTTCAGCAACCTCCCACAGCACTCCGATAAGGCTCGGTTGAGAAGCGACCTGCCAACCAACCGGGCGGCCATCATAGCCCATCCTTTCCTATCACTCAACGTGGAAAACGGGTAATTCCACAAAATGGCTCGAACTTTTGTGGGCCTACAGGCTGCGCATCGCAGTGGAAGCGGCAGGACGCCTCAGGATCGAGACAGCCCAGGTGGCTTCGCACCTATCCGGAATCATTGGATACAGGCTTGAGTGGTCTCTGATGATCAGGAACGAGAACCAGTGCGGTCTACTCCGGCTTGATCCGATAGCCGTTCGTAATCGGCATCCGTCGGTCCTTGCCAAAGGCGCGGTGCGTGATCTTGACACCCAGGGGTGCCTGACGTCGCTTGAACTCGCTGGCATCCACCATCCTGACCACGCGCAAGACTGTTGCACGATCGAACCCCGCCTCGACGATGTCGGCGAGCGAGCGGTCTTCTTCGACATACGCCCGCAGAATGGGATCGAGCACCGCGTACGGGGGAAGGGAATCTTCATCCTTTTGATTCGGCCTCAACTCGGCGCTCGGAGGTCGGTCCAGGGTGCGCGCAGGAATTACCGGCGATGGACCACGTACATTGCGGAACCTCGCCAGGCCGTAGACCATCGTCTTCGGCACATCCTTAATGACGGCGAACCCGCCGGCCATATCGCCGTACAGCGTCGAGTATCCCACGCTCACCTCGCTTTTGTTCCCCGTGGTCAATACCAGATGCCCGAACTTATTGGATACCGCCATAAGCAGATTGCCGCGAATGCGAGCCTGGAGGTTTTCTTCGGTCGTATCTGCGGGGCGGTCGGCAAATGAGGGTGCCAGCGATTGTCGATAGGCATCACATGTCGGCGCAATCGGGATGGTCTGCACGTCAATGCGGAGACACCGTGCCAGTTCCACGACATCCTCTTCGCTTTCCCGTGAGGTATACGGAGACGGCATAAAGACGCCGAGCACGTGTTCGGCGCCAAGCGCATCCACCGCGATGGCCGCAGTCACTGCTGAATCGACGCCGCCGCTCACCCCAATCACCGCTCGGGCAAATCCATTCTTGTGGACATAATCTTTCACGGCCAGTACCAGGGCCTGGTACACCGCTTCGATCTCCTCCAATGGCTCTGCTATCCCTGGCACGATTCGAGTCCGCTTCTTCTTTTGGATCGCCGCGCCCTTCACCATGAGACGATCGACGGCCGACATAGCTTTTCGAGTCCATGCTGCTTTTCGTCCGTGCGTCATACGCCCAAGTGACACGGCTTCCACGTTCACATCGGCTACCAGCAGCTCTTCCCGAAACACATGGCCACGGGCAACCACCGTGCCGGATTGATCCAGAATCACACTGTTCCCGTCGAAGACCAGCTCGTCTTGACCGCCAACCATATTCGTATAGGCGACTATGACTCCGTTGTCCCGCGCGCTCGTCGTCAACATCTGCTCCCTCGAGCCACTGTTACTGATATGAAAGGGAGAGGCATCAATCGTGACGATCACCTCGGCGCCGGCCGCTGCGTAGACAGGAGTGGGCCCTTCCGGCGACCACATATCTCCGCAGATGGTCACCCCAATGGTCGTTCCGTTGACGAGAAGCATCGGGAGCCTCCGTCCAGGGAGAAAATAACGGCTTTCGTCCCATACCCCATAGTTGGACAACTGCCATTTAGTGTAACTCCCGACTACCTTGCGATCGGCAATCACTGCTGCCGCATTGTAGAGCATACGCCGACCGGCAGAGCGCATCGATGGCCGGAAGGAATGTGGATCGCGTTGGTCTCCTTGTCTCACGTACCCGACCACCGCAACTATCCCGCGACAGGCCTGGGCGATCTCGTTCAGAACCCGTACGTTCCCTTCGACAAACTGCGCCTTGAGCAGGAGGTCTTCGGGAGGAGAGCCAGTAATGGCCAGTTCAGGGAATACGACAAGATCAGCGTTGACCTTCTTCGCGCTTCGGATCCAGGTCGTGATACGGTGGAGGTTCCCGGTCAGATCCCCGACAGTCGGGTTCATCTGTGCCATCGCGATGCGCAACGTTCGCATAGAACTCCGGTGAAACCCGACTATCCCCGCTGTCCGACCGCGCGCGACACATGAGAGAGGTTCATCTCGACTCCGCCCGGTTGGCAAGTAATCCGTACTTAGGCATGACTCTGCGGAGAAGCTCGTGAAATAGCATGCCACTGCTCAAACATCTGTTTGTCAATCGGCCCTATCCGCACCTGTCCAATACGTTCGGGCCACACCCCGATGACCCGCCCTCCTGACACCTTCTTATCATGCAGCATGGCCTTCCATATGCTCGTCGAGGTCCACGGCGGCATGCGGTCACTCAACCCCGCTTCCCTTACAATACGTCGAATCGCTTCCACCACTGCACGAGAACAGATCTCCTGAAAACAGGCGAGTTCGGCTTCCTGTACCAATCCAATCCCCACCGCTTCTCCATGGACAAGCGACTGATACCCCCCCAACGATTCAAGCGCATGTCCGATGGTATGCCCATAGTTGAGGATTCGCCTGCGATCTGATTCTCGCTCATCCGCCGCCACCACCTCAGCCTTGATCTCACAGGATCGCTTCACCACGGTCGCGACGGTACCAGGCGCTTGCCTCCGTAACGCAGGCATGTGCCGCTGTAGATAGGCGAAGAAGGACTCGTCCGCAATGATTCCGTATTTAATGACCTCGGCCAGTCCGGCGACTACCTCCCGAGCAGGCAACGTATGCAGCGTCAATGGATCGATCCAGACGGCGCGCGGTTGATAAAACGATCCGATCAGGTTCTTCCCGAGCCGATGATCGACACCCGTCTTTCCTCCGACGCTGGAATCGACCTGTGCCACAAGCGTCGTCGGTACCTGAATATAGGGAATACCACGTTGGTAGATCGAAGCGGCAAACCCGGCCATATCACCCACGACGCCTCCGCCGAGCGCCACGAGCATCGACGACCGCTCAAACCGATGACGCGCCAACACGTCGAGGATCTGCTCCACCGTCTTCAGCGTTTTTGACCGCTCTCCGGGAGTCAGAATGATCGGAATCGATTCAATCCCGCAACGCTTGATCGCCGCTAGACTACTCTTGAGGTAGTGCCGAGCGACGTGCCGATCCGTCACAATGCCAACTTTCCCTCCTACACCGTGCTCCTTCAATCTCTTACCAAGCCTCGCCAACAGTCCGGCCTGAATCACAATCTCATAACTTCTTTCAGATAGGGAAACGGGAACCGTGAAGATGGCAGTCATTTCGTAGTCCTGGAGAATCTGGCGGAGTAGAACGGCATGTCAGATTTGTACCGCGCTTGTACGAGAACCATTCACAGGATAGCTATCGTATCACAGCCTCGGCAAGACTAAAAAGACGGGTACGTTCCGCGCTGAGTGCTCAAACTCTGGGTGAGATTGCCGCACTCTCTTCGGAATAAACAGAAGAGCCTGATGATGCTGAAACGCATCATCAGGCTCTCGGTGACCACGGAAGTGAGACAGTCCTTACGTTTTGAGAATGGTCGGTGTGAGGAAGATCAGCAATTCTTGTTTCGAGACTGATTCGGACTTGTTTTTGAACAACCACCCCAGCACCGGCATACGAGACAGATAGGGAACGCCTTGAACATTGTTGTTTTGGCTATCGACAAAGACTCCACCGATCACCATAGTTTCGCCATCTCGGACAAGCACCTGTGTGTTTGCCTCACGTCGATCGATGCTCGGCCCGGCCGGATTGCTTCGGGCACCGACGGCATTCCGAGTTGCTCGCACACGAAGCATAATTCTCTTTCCATCCTCCTTTGGATCGCGAGAAGTGATCTGGGGTGTGACATTCAACTCCAAGTTTGCATCGACAAACGTCGTTTGCGTTCCCTGCAAGGATGTGGTCTGAAAGGGAATCGATTCGCCCTGGGAGATCTTCGCTTCGCGCTTGTCCAACGTCGTGATCTTCGGCGCTGCGATTACCTTGGTTAACCCGAGCAACTCTCCGGCTGAGAGCCGCATATCCAAGGCAAAGTCGCCGCCGAGTTTTCCAAAGGTCCAGCCGATCGACGGGACAGCAGGCAACCCACCGACCTGAGCCGGCAGATTCACCAGGAATGTTCGATCGATCGTACTCCCTCCTGTCCCAGCTATCTGGCCAAATGGGCCGGTAATATTCGAGAGGGCAAAGAAATCCGTGGGCGTGCGATTGCCCGCTTGGAACCCCCACTGGATCCCCAAGCCTCTCGCGTAGACGGTGTCGGCTTGGACGATGCGCGCTTCAATCTGCACCTGAGGGACCTCTAGATCAAGTCCATCCACAAGCTGCTTAAGGACGACCAATTTGGATTCAGTATCTCGCACCACCAACGCATTACTCCCCGCGTTAAATTGCATGACGCCGCGTGGACTCAAGTTCTGCCGCAGTGTCATCATGAGCTCCTGAGCCACGATGTGCCTGATATAAAAAACGCGGTCGACGAGTTCTTCTGCCTTGGTCTTGGATTCTCTAGCACGGGCTTCCTCATCCTGCTGCTTGCCTATATTTGCCAGGGAATCGATCCACACAATACTCCCTTGGCGAATCATGCCGAGCCCATTCATCTTCAGCAGCATATCCAAGGCCTGGTCCCACGGCACACTGACCAGTTTCATGGTCACTTTCGACTTGACCCCTTCCCCAACGACCATGTTGAAGCCACTGACCTCGGCGATCAAACGAAGAATGTTGGTGATGTCGGCCTGCTGAAAGTCGAGCGAGATACGCCGACCGACAAATCGTGTTTGCCCTACAATAATATCGTCGGATCGGTCGTCCTTGTCAGCGGGAGCACTTTCTCCAGCCATCTGGACGCGCTGCACCTTGAATTGAGCCTGCGCGGGGCGGATGATTCGCGTCGCCCGTTTGACCACACGATTCCCTGGCTCGAACAGCGCCCTACGGGCCTGGGGATGAGATGAGCCGATCTCTCCACCATTAATGTGCGCAGTGACAACAGCCGGCGTTTTCCGCTCGCTTGGCTTCAAAGTGATTAATACCTTATTATCCTCTCGAGTCAGAGAAAACACCGGGCGTTCGGACACATCGAACACCAGCCTGACCTTATCAGCATGGTGGCCTACTCTGATTTTTTTGAGCAAGTAGTGGTCGGCCCGTACCACCGATCGCCTCAGGGTAGACGATACGGCAGGAATATCGACGATGAGCCGGGACTCATCCAAAAAATTGGCCTCGGGAAATAGTTGGCCATCTCCGGCAACCACGACAGTCACCACATCCGTTTCGGGACGCACCTCGATGGCGGTCACGGCCTGTGCCAGCAATCGCGTCGTGGCCATTTCGGCCCGCGTGACATCACTCTGGTGTACCCTGCCGATCTCTTCGGCAACTGCGGGCCTCTGGGCACATATAGTCAGAGCAGTGAGCGACACCCCCAAGGCTCCGATGAAACATCCAGCAGTCAGGACATTATCTGCGCAAAGTAGTGGTTTCATTCTGAGCCCTCTTTGGGATGTAGAAGCTTGACATGTTCTCGCTCCTGCTTCTTGCCATACACATCAGTGAACCGTTCCTGGACAATGATGCCGCGCTCGGTCACGGCGCTGACCACTCCGTTGTTTTGCCCGACCCTCGTTCCCCGTCGAACGGTGTACCCATATCCGTCCGGAGTCTGAACCATTGCGGTATAGCCGTATGCCCCCCACACAATGGCAATGAGATTGAGCTCTGTCAGGGTCACGCGTTGTAAAGGTGGAAGGGTTGAATCCGTCTTCCCCGGCTGAAGCTCCTGGATGATCGGTGCAAATGGGTCTCGACGACCGGAAGGGTCATACACACTCCCAACAACACCGTCTGGTACGGACAGCTGAGAAGGCACCGAGGTGTTCACCCCAGACGATGGCGCTTCTATAGTTTGCGGGGCGGTTCTTGGAATTTCCGGCACAACAGGCACCCTGAGCGCATCTTGCCTCATCGGAGCGATCATACCAGGAACGGGGGAAGACTCGGCCTGTGCACCGGTGCTTCCTAAAAGGATGACACACACGCACACCACGCTGGGTCCAATAGATAGATTATATTGTCTAGGCTTCTTCCTCATAACTTATTTACCAACTTGAGCCACTTTGGGAGCATTCACCGAAGGAGATCCTCCGGAAACTGGCTTTTCTTGAGGCGCAGCGTATGCCACCAGGTCAAATGTTGTTTGCGAGACAATTCGTCCTTGTTCAATCTTCGGCGATCCCATCTTAAGACCCGATACGGTAACAATCCGAGGGAGTCGATTGATCCGATCGAAAAACAAGGCGGCCGTGTGATAGGCCCCGGCTACTTCCACACTGACCGGCATCTTGATGAAAAGCTTCGACGCATCTTCCGTCTGGGCGCCTGGTTTCCACAGTCTGATATCGAGCCCCAATCGCACGCCGAGGTCAGACACCTGCTTCAGCAGCATGATCGCTTCTTCTTCCGGAGGGAGACGTTCCTTTTTCTTTGCTAATTCAATCTCGAGCTGCTTATTGGCGGCAACCAACTCATCGAGATGTTTCACTTTAATCGTAAGTGTTTGAATTTCACTCTCCAGCTTGCTGTTTTCAGCGTCGAGCGCCGTGATCGTTGCAGACTTCGGTTCTGCAATGTAGAAATAGAAGCCCGCAATCATGCCACCCACGAGCAGGAATAAGAGCGCGGCCTTTTGCGAGGCTGGCACATTGCGAAGCGCATCAAGATTGAGCTGTGGCAAAGCCATCATGATCCCTTCAGACGAAATGCCAAACGAAATTGGTACACATTAATCTTGTTTTCAACCGCAGCCTTACTCTCCTGCAGATTGATGCCGGTGAAATAATCCGTCCGTCGCAAGTTATTCACGAATTCCACCACATCGTCGTTTGTTAAGGCCTTCCCTTCTAACTCCACGATATCGGATGCCACACCCAGCCTTGTGAGCCATACTTTGAGCGGCTCTAAACTCTGACTCACATGATCGAGAACCTTGACCGGACCCATCCTGGATTGCTCAAGCTGATCGATGATCCGGTTCTTGTCCTCAAGAAGCTTTTTCCTTTGCTCAAAATCCTGCACTTGCTTGACCTGTTCTTTCAGCTGAGCAACTTGCTTCTCTTTAGCTTGCTTTTCCTCCTGCCGAGCTTCAAGCTCGCTGTCCAACGAGGCCGAATACCACCAACACCCAGCCAGCGTGACCAGAATCAGTCCAACCCCGAGCAGCGCCTGTGCGCGCACGTCATACTGAGGTTTGGCCGGCCTTCCTTTGGGCCCACCCGGAAGGAGGTTAATCCGAATCATCTATCCCCCACCGCTCGTAAGGCCAGTCCGACACTGACGGCAGCCGATGGAGCCAAATCTGCGAGTAGGTTAGGGTCCATATCACAGCCAGTCACATCGATTTCAGCGAATGGATCAGCCATTTCGACAGGCAGTTGCATCCTATCGCCGAGCTGTTGAATCAGCCCTTTCGCCCTGGCCACGCCACCACAGACGAGAACACGACTGAGCTCAGCATTGCTGGTCGATGTCTTGAAGTAGTCCACCGTCCGAGCGATCTCGGACGCTACTTCCGCATTCACGCTGTCCATGACGCTGGTGAACGACCCTCCGGCAGAGTCGCCCGCATGATCATTTTTCTTACCCTCTTCAGCCTCTTCAAATGAGAGCCCTATCTCACGCTGAATCGCCTCAGTATACCGATTTCCACCTAACGGAATATCACGCGTAAATAACGACGATCCGGCACGGATGATGTTCACGTTCATCACGCTCGCGCCGAGATTCACCAACGCCGTCGTTTCTTCCTGTGCCATCGGATAATTGATCGCATGCATATTTTCAACCGCAAACGCATCGACATCCATGATCATTGGGACAAGTCCGGCAGTCTTAACCAACTCAGTCAGCTCATTAATCTTGTCCTTCTTCGCGGCAACAAGAATCACCGACATATCCCCTTGCTGATCTTCTGACGCATCCAATGACAAGACATGAAAGTCGATATTCACTTCGTTGATATCGAACGGAATGTACTGCTCCGCCGCCAATTTCACCTGCCCCTCCAGCTCTTCGTCAGGCATCGGTGGCAGGCTGATCTTCTTCACAATAACGGCATGCCCGGAAATCGAGATGGCGACATGCTTATTCTTGACGTTGACTTCCGCAAACAATTCTTGAATCGCCGAGACTACACGTCCTTCATCCATGACCGTCCCATCGACAATCACTTCCGGTTCAAGGGGTTTCACGCCGAACTTTTGGAGAATGTACCGTCCCTTACTTTCCTTAAGCTGAGCAATTTTGATCGCACTAGATCCAATATCAAGCCCCACTAACTGTCGGCGAGGGGTCAGCATCCCAACAATGTCGGTTTCGAAGAGCTTTTTGAATGAAGTCAACATGCGTTACCTGCCACCCTACACCACAGCCTTTCTGGCGCGAATAATTTTCTCGATTTCATCCACATTCTTTTTCGTATACAGTCGCCAGTTTCTCCAATCTCGAGCGGGTTCGGTAATGACACCGTCTCGTTCCCAGCGAAAGAGCGTCGCCTTGGAAATATCAAATAAGTCACACACTTGATAGGCTTTAAACCTCACTGCATTCGATGTATATCTAGGCTTTGTCACGTTAGTATTTATACTAGTTCTGATACCTTTCATTATTCACAAGGTTAAGTATAGTCAATATGCTCTACCTGTCAAGGAAGCGCTAAGGAAGTGAGTGTGACGGCAGGAAAACGGTGGCTGTTATTCCAACAACCGGCTACGATTTGTCGATATCTCGGTGTTTGAGGCCTACCTCGTACCCCAGGGCAGCAAGGCTTTCTCGAAGACGCCCGGCAATCGCAACCGAGCGATGACGCCCGCCGGTACACCCGATACCGATAGTCAGATAACTACGCCGCTCTCGCTGGAATAACGGCAAGAGAAACTTCAAAAAACCTTCGAGGTGCTGCAAAAGTGATATGGCATCAGAGTCTGTGAGCACGAAGGTTCGGACCAGCGGATCGTCTCCAGAAAGAGGCTTGAGTTCAGGCACAAAAAATGGGTTCCTGAGAAATCGCACATCAAACAACAAATCGATATCGTACGGCACCCCGAATTTATATCCAAAGGTGATGAGTGAGATTGTCAGTCGTCGATCCGATGACTCCCGTTGAAACTGCTTCGCAAGCAACTCACCGAGCTCATGGACCGTCAGATCGGACGTATCGATGATCCGATCAGCCTGGCATCGGAGTTCGGCTACACGCTCCTTTTCGAATCGGATTCCATCCAAGACGGGAAGATGTGGCAAAAGTGGGTGCGGGCGCCTGGACTCTGAAAAGCGCCTGGTCAATACTTCTTCACGAGCCTCAAGAAAAAGCACCTGAATAGCATGGCCAAGCGCTTTCACTCTCTCCAAGATACCAACGAAATCTGAAAAGAACGCACGCTCTCTAATATCAATCCCAAGGGCAACGTTGGCAATTTCGCTCTGCTGCTGGTTGCAGAGATCGACAAAAGTCGGAAGCAAGGCCGGAGGAAGGTTATCGATGCAGAAATATCCGGCATCCTCAAAGGCTTTGAGGGCGTAGGTTTTACCAGAGCCGGACAACCCACTAATAATGACGAGATTCAGCCTGGCCATGAGATCGCATATTGTCTCGGTTGATATAGCTGAGATATTCCCATTTTGGATTCGGCTTCCAGCCTCACGCGTGCCTTAGTAACGTGGAACGCACTGAGCCGCTCAGACGCATGGCGTGCGCCAAGGAACCAGGCCGCATGATCTTACAAGAGACTCGCGTAGGAAATGCGATCACGCCCTCTTCGGTTGAGCCGCCTTATGATTGACAAGACGATCCTTCCATTTTCGAAACTGCGCATCTACACGGTCAACTAGGGCATCGATGGTCGCATACATCTCAGGCGTTGCTGTCTTGGCTTGCACTCGTTTCCCACTGACCGCACCAGTCACTTCGGCCTTATGCTGAAGCTTCTCGACTCCCAATACCACTTGCAGCGATCCCACCTTCAACCCGTATCGATCAAGGCGACCGAATCGGGTTTCCACATAGCTTCTAAGCGCTGGCGTGATGTCCATGTGACGCCCGGTAATTCTTAGCTTCATGCCCACCTCCAATTGTGATCCAGCTGGATGCGAAGCAACGGATATCAAAAAAATCGCTTACGTTGACTGGCGGATGAGATATTCAACTCGGCCCGATATTTCGCCACAGTCCTCCGCGCAATAATCACTCCCTGTTTGCGAAGCCGGGCTGCTATTTCCTCATCTTTCAAAGGACGTTTTGCATCCTCTTCAGCCACCATGGTTTTGATCATATCCCTGACGGAAACGGAGGAATGCATTCCTGATGGCTCATCAACATGTTGAAGCCCTGCGTTGAAGAAAAACTTGAGTTCCAACATGCCCTGCGGGCAATACATGTATTTATTGGCCGTCACACGGCTAATCGTGGATTCATGCATCCCAATATCCTCGGCCACCTGTTTGAGAACCAAGGGCTTGAGATATTGGACGCCATGGTCAAAATATTGCTCCTGGAACTTGACGATACTGGAAACCACTTTCACGATGGTCCGATTGCGCTGCTCAATGCTTCGAATAATCCACTGAGCGGCCCGCAACTTTTCATCCATGTATGCTTTGGTTTCAGATGTACCGCTCTGTCCAGAAGAAATAAGCTGCTTGTAATACGGACTGATCCTCATGCGTGGAAGCCCATCGTCGTTCAGCAGAACAACCCACTCCCCCTCATTCTTAACCACAAACACATCAGGCACGATAACGTAGTTCTGGGAATTGGAAAACGGCCTCCCTGGCTTTGGCTCAAGTTCTCCAATGACTTTCGTCGCTTGAAAGACCTCTTCGACCGTAACGTTCAAAGCCTTCGCGACCTTGCCATACTGTTTTTTTTCTAAGTCTTTCAAATGGTGCAACACGATGTTCTCAATAACAGACCCTTTCAATGCACCAGGTGGCGACCCAAGTGACCCAAACAGATTCCGACCAAGATGCCCGAGTTGCAGCAGCAGGCATTCGGGAAGATCCCTTGCACCAACCCCAGTCGGATCGAACGTTTGAATGTCTTTGAGCACAGATTCGACTTCGGACTCGGCTAAATCAGTTCCGGCCACAACCTCAGCCAAAGGAATGCGAAGATAGCCATCGTCATCTAAATTGCCGATGATCAACCGACCAAGCTCTTTTTCTCGATCACTGAGCCCGGACAAGGACAATTGCCAGAGGAGATGCTCCTCAAGAGACGTCGCTTTTGCCACCGTTTGCTCGTACGAAGGAAACTCATCTTGTGCCGAGGAATATTCGGACGCGCCGCTCCGCTGATCTCTGCCGAAATACTCTTCCCACCCGGAAGCGGAAAACTCCTCCGGTGACCCTTGTTCTTCACGTGTCTCAACTGCTGGGTCCGACCGATCCTGTCCTTCCAATGCAGCAGGATCTTCGACCTTTTCCTCAGTGGCCGAGGACTCGCCTTCCTCGGTATCGGACTGCATCTCATCGAGTAAAGGGTTTTCCAGGAGATGCTGCGTGAGGCTCTGCTGCAGTTCGAGCCGAGACAGCTGCAGCAGCTTAATCGCTTGCTGCAGCTGAGGCGTCATGATGAGCTTTTGCGAGAGTTGTGGAACCAGACGGAGTTTCATCAATGCCCCTACTACTCTTCTACAACTTGAACTGTTCCCCAAGATAAACGGCCCGAGCCGTTGGACTCTGCACAATAGCTTCAGGAGACCCCGCCTCTAAGATCAATCCTTCATTGATGATGTAGGCACGATCGACGATTGAAAGCGTTTCCTGTACGTTGTGATCGGTAATCAATATACCGATCCCTTTTTCTTTCAAGCGCGTGATGATCTGCTGAATATCCGCGACGGCGATCGGATCGATCCCCGCAAACGGTTCATCCAACAGCATGAAGGACGGTGTAGCCGCCAGCGCACGCGTGATTTCCAATCGCCGACGCTCTCCCCCTGAGAGGGCATAGGCCATACTCTTTCGTATATGGATAAGATCTAGCTCCTTGAGCAAGGCATCCACCCGCTGACTTCGCTCGTTACGAGCATACCCTAGCATTTCAAGAATCGCCAAGACATTATGTTCAACCGAGAGTCGTCGGAAAACAGATGATTCCTGAGGGAGGTAACCGATTCCCCGCCGTGCGCGTTTATACATGGGCAAGTTGGTCACGGATTCTCCGATAAAGGTGATCTCCCCTTCATCGGGTTGACACAACCCAACCATCATGTCGAAGATTGTGGTCTTGCCTGCTCCATTCGGACCGAGAAGCCCGACTACCTCACCGGCATATACTTCAACCGCGACGCCCTTGACGACTTTGCGTCCACGGAAACTTTTCACCAATCCTGTGGCGCGTAGACAATGCCCCCGCTGTACCGCAATCGGGTCGACGAGAGCCTCAGACTCTGCATGAGCACTATGGATCACGGTTGACTCGGCCCCTCATCTTCGATCCGAACATGTGAACCGCCTTCCACCACACTCCGCTCTTCCGCCATAAAAATCGTAATTTGCTTGCCGCTGACACGGGTGCCCCGTTCCCAAGCTATGGGATCGCCCGTCAAGACGATCTTCTCTCTGTCAACGAAATACACGGCTTTTTGACACGTCGCGTTACCGTTCTCGTACGTAATCTTGACACGATGGGCATCGCCGGTCGCTTCGATACGTTGGACGGAACGATTCGACATCGGCGACACGGCGCTGTGCTCTTTGCGAGCTGAGGAATTCCGAACGGATTCATGGTGGTCCGTTCCGCCTCCCGATGGCAAGGAGGAATCGCGATTTCGTGAAGCAAACAGCACAACCATCTTGTCCGAGTGAACGATAAGCGATCCGCGGCTCAGCACAACCGTCTCCTCAAAAATCGCCTGGCTGTCTTGATTTCTGACGGTCATTTTCTTTGAGGTAATTGTGGTTGGGACACCGGACGCCTCCACGCTCCTCTTCAAATTCACAGATTCCGCTGAGGGAGCTCCCGAGGTGGATCCGACACAGAAGGCACTAAGAAGAAGAAGCCAGATCCACATGCACATCCTGTAACACCTCAAATTCTTCGGATTCCATTCGCCCAAGCAGCCCTTGCCCCCGCACCTCCAATCCATGCCCCACCATGCGGACAGGATCCTCGGTCCGAATTTCTCGTGCTTCGTCCGTCCAGACCAAGTGGTTGGTATAAATCGTATACCCACTCCTCGTTTCCACAACAATGGGCGTTTGGCGATTTGCCAACCTGAAATTCTTGGTCGCCGTATCCAGCGTTCCCTCTTCCCCATGCACGGTCACCTCATCTCCTCCAGTGCCGTAGAAGGTGAGGGCCACGTCATGTAGCACAGCGCGCTTATCTTGCTCAAATAGTCGAGCCTGTTTCGCCTGCACCTGCCACTGGACTACGTTCCCTTTCGATTGGGTAAAGATAAAATCCAAGATCTTGGCATCTGCTTGTTCAATCGACTCTGGGGTGAGGGGACGGCTATTCTTGGCTGAGTCGGCGTTTCTGAAGAGAAGATAGCCGAGAAATGTCGCTAACAACACACTCAAGGTGAGAAGGGCCCGTCTTGCTATAAGCTCCCACATGCTCTAAGAATTTCCCCGAGATAGATTCATACCGATAGCTGGCACGATCGTAGCATGCATAATCTGTCAAGTAAACGTCCTCCAGGGAAGTGGAAACAAAAAGACTCCCATGTGTTGTCACATGGGAGTCTCCAGACGGACAGCTAAATGCTCTGGTTAAAAACTATGCTGAAGGTGCAGCATCAGTGGATGCAGGCGAGGCAGTGCCAGCTGTGGATTTTTTCTTGGTGGCTAATTCCTGACGAGAAACCAATTCGATGGCCACCATTTCAGCGGCGTCGCCAATGCGGCGACGAGTTTTGATGATCCTGGTGTATCCTCCTGGCCGATCTTTGAATCGTGTCGCCACATCGCTAAATAGCTTAGACACAACGGCCTTGCTGCGGATAAAGGCTAATGCTCGGCGCCGCGCAGGGAGCGTACCTTCCTTGCCAAGAGTGATCATGCGGTCGGTAAACCCTCGTATCTCCTTAGCCTTAGCTCCTGTGGTCTCGATACGCTCTTGGTCTAACAGCGAAGTCACTAAGTTCCGAAACAACGCCCATCGATGTTTCGTCTGCCGTCCAAGTTGTCGTCCCTTTTTTCTATGTCGCACAATAGTCCTCTTGATTGGAAAGCATCATTCAGGTTTCGGGCTTCCATTGTATGGGGAAGCCTCAACTTTTGTTCCTAACGAAAGCCCCATCTCAGAAAGAATTTCTTTAATCTCGTTGAGGGACTTTTTCCCAAAGTTCTTTGTCCTGAGCATCTCCCCTTCAGACTTTTGGACGAGATCAGCGATCGTTTTGATATTCGCGTTCTTCAGGCAATTGGCCGCGCGGACGGACAACTCCAGCTCATTCACGCCACGAGAGAGATTCTTGTTTACTTCCCGATGAGATTCCTCGTATCCCGCTTCGCTCTTTCCTTCGCTTCGCTCTTCCGGATTGATAAAAATATCCAGATGTTCGCGCAAAATCCCGGCCCCTGTTGATAGCGCATCACGCGGGCTGATGGTACCGTCGCTCCAAATCTCCATCGTCAGTTTGTCGTAGTCAGTCATACGACCAACCCGGGCATTTTCGACATGGAAATTGACTCGCCTGATCGGAGAGAAGATGGAATCGATGGCAATCACCCCAATCGGCAGTCCCTCTTCCTTGTTACGTTCAGCCGGCACATAACCACGGCCTTGTTTCACAGTCATCTCAATGTCCAGAGTCGCATCCTTATCGAGGGTGGCAATATGCAAATCTGGCGTCAGAATTGTTACGTCGCCATCGTGAAGAATATCCGCCCCCTTTGCTTCTCCAGGCCCCTTCTTTTTCAACCGTATCGTCTTGGGTTTATCTGTGTGGAGTGCCAACCTCAGGCTTTTAATATTCAGAATAATTGCCGTGACATCTTCCGTCACACCTGCAATCGTCGAAAACTCGTGCACGACCCCTTCAATTTTCACGGTGGTCACCGCAGCTCCCGTGAGGGACGACAGCAAAATGCGACGGAGGGCATTCCCGATCGTGGTGCCAAACCCCCGCTCAAACGCTTCCGTAGTGAACCGCCCAAATGTGGGAGAATGTGCATCCTTATCGACTTCCACCCGCATTGGGATCTGAAAGTCTTTCATCGCTTTAATCATGACCCACCCTCCATACCATCGAGTGACTAAGGCATTGGCTGATACCGCCGATGTCCAAAGACCGCACCGCAGACCGGCGGACTATCGTGAATACAATTCCACGACCATCTGTTCATTGACTGGCAATGCGATCTGTTCCTTGGCCGGTAATGTGCGCACCGTTCCTTTAAATGCGCCTTTGTCAAGCTCCAGCCAATCAGGAATACCTCGACTATCAACTGATTCCAAAGCCGCCTGAAATGCGGCCAAGTCACGACTCCGCTCACGAATCTGGATCACATCTCCAGGCTTCACCAGCGCTCCAGCCACCATGATCTTCTTCCCGTTGATCGTGAAATGACCATGGCTCACCATCTGGCGAGCTTGCTTGCGCGAAGCACCGAACCCTAAGCGATACGCAACATTGTCCAGGCGGCACTCCAGCAACCGCAACAGCGCATCGCCCGTGACGCCGGTCTGTCGTTCAGCGCGTTCGAAGACGCCACGGAATTGACATTCCTGAAGTCCATAGATACGACGCAGTTTCTGTTTTTCTCGCAACTGGAGACTATAGTCAGAGGTTCGCTGTCGCCCCTGCCCATGTTGACCAGGCGGATAACTCCTGCGTTCGATCGCGCACTTTTCCGTCATACAGCGCGTGCCCTTGAGAAAAAGCTTCTCCCCTTCTCGCCGACACAACCGACAGACTGGACCACGATACTTTGCCACTGCTTCCTCCTCGCAATAGAACTTACTGATTCACTAGCAACAGGCCTTACGATCTCGCCCAGGAACTCTGAGCATCCATCGAAAAAATCACACTCGCCGCCGTTTGGGTGGTCGACACCCATTATGCGGAATTGGCGTGACATCGCGAATTAAATTGATTCGCAAACCCGCTCCTTGAAGGGAACGGATTGCTGATTCTCGGCCAGAACCGGGCCCATTCACATAGACATCGATTTGCCGCATCCCACTTTCCATAGCTTTTCGCGCTGCAGCCTCTCCAGCACGCTGAGCAGCAAAGGGGGTGCTCTTCCGTGATCCTTTGAACCCTTGATTACCGGCACTTGCCCAAACCACCGTGTTGCCACTCATGTCGGTGATCGTCACAATCGTATTGTTGAATGACGCCTGGACATGGGCCACGCCACTCTGAACAATTCGACGTTCTTTCTTTTTTCCTTTTTTGATGCTCATGCGAACTCCTCCGGCTGTTTCGGCAGACTAAGTGCTTGAGGCCCCTTTGGTCATCGTCGATCTCGGCTTGCTACTGACGCCTGCGCGCCGCCCCTTACGTGTCCGAGCATTGGTCTTGGTTCGCTGTCCGCGGACCGGAAGGCCTTTGCGATGACGCAACCCTCGATAGGTCCCCGTGTCAATCAGCCGCTTGATATTCAGCGACACTTCTTTGCGGAGATCTCCTTCAACCCGGTAATCACGCTCAATAATTTCACGTAACTTGACGATCTTATCTTCGCTCAGGTCATTAATCCTGACCGCGCCATCGATCCCCGCTTCATTGAGAATCTTCCGAGCCGACATACGTCCAATTCCATAGATGTAGGTCAGCCCGATATCCGTTCTTTTATTTCGTGGCAAATCGATGCCAGCAATACGTGCCATTCTCCCTCCCGATATAAGTACTGAGCACTAGAGCATCAACCACTTTCACTGTTTGAGCCTACCGTATCAGCTCTGCGCTTAACAGTGACCGCTCGAAACTCCCCATTATTTCTGCGGTTATCCCTGCCGCTGCTTATGACGTGGATTTTTACATAAAATCCGCACCACCCCACAACGACGCACGACCTTGCATTTGGCACATATGGGCTTCACTGATGATTTGACCTTCATAACAATTCGCCACTCCCGTTACTTAAAGCGATAGGTAATTCGGCCCCTAGTCAAATCGTATGGTGACATTTCCACCGTGACCTTATCGCCGGGAAGGATGCGGATAAAATGCATCCGCATTTTCCCTGAGATGTGAGCCAGTATGACATGGCCATTATCCAGCCTGACCCGAAACATGGCGTTAGGAAGCGTTTCTGCTACCGAGCCCTGGACCTCAATAATATCTTCTTTTGCCACGTCCTTCTGTATTCTTTCCTGTGTAACCTAACCTAGGTCTTCTCCAATTGACTTAAAACGCGAGGCGCCCCGTTTGGTTGGATGGCGATCGTATGTTCGAAATGGGCAGATAAGCTCCCATCTACCGTGACCGCGGTCCACCTATCTTCAAGAACACGAACGGCACTCCGACCCATGTTCACCATTGGTTCGATCGCCAGGACCATACCTGGTTGCAATCGAGGCCCCTGACCCGGCTTCCCATAGTTTGGAACTTGAGGCTCTTCATGCAGCTGCCGGCCAATCCCGTGCCCCACAAACTCGGTCACCACTGAGAAACCCGCAGATTCAACATGTTGCTGCACCGCATTCGAGATATCGGTGAGACGGTTGCCGACCACCGCCTGCCTGATCCCGAGATAGAGCGCCTCTTCCGTCACCTGAACCAATTTTGCCGTCGCCTCAGGAATCCGACCAACCACTACTGTGACTGCGGAGTCCCCATAGAATCCGCCCACGATAGCACCAAGATCAAGTCCGATGATATCCCCCTCCTTGAGCTTTCTCTTCGAAGGAATACCGTGAACGACCTGCTCGTTCACAGATGCACAGAGGGTTTTGGGAAAGTTCCGGTAACCTTTGAACGCCGGAATTGCCCCCCTCACCCGTATTGCCTCTTCGGCAATGCGGTCCAGCTCTTCCGTGCTGATACCGAAACAGACCGCTTTCCTCACAATCGCTAGCGCCTCGGCCACCACTCTTGACGCCTCTGCCATCACCGCGATCTCGGCGGGCGTTTTCAGAATGATCATGCGGTCTGAGGTGTCGCGAGTACTTTCACGAGGTTCTGGTATACCGTGTCAACCGCCTCGGCGCCGTTAAGGTGCGACAATACCTGCCGCGTCTCATAAAAGTCTATTAACGGCGCTGTCTGCTCTTCGTACACACGGAGACGCATCTCAATCGCCTCCCGCTGATCGTCACTTCGTTGAATCAACGCTTCTCCGCAGCGATCACAAAGGCCGCTATTCTTTGATGGGGCGAACTCGAGGTGATACGTCGCTTGACACTTTGGACAGCTCCGACGCCCACTCAGGCGCTTCACAACGTCCTCTCGAGAAACCCTAAAGTTAATCACTCGATCCAGCGGAAGACTCCGTTCAACGAGCACCTTTCCAAGCGCGTCTGCCTGATGAACCGTCCGTGGAAACCCATCGAGAATAAAACCATTTGCGCATTCTGGATCTGCCAACCTCTCCAGCACCAGCCCTATGACCACTGAATCCGGGACCAATCTTCCCTGATCCATATGTTCTTTCGCTTCACAGCCAAGAGATGATTGAACACGAACTGCCTCTCGAAGCAAATCCCCAGTCGAAATTTTTCGTATACGATAGTGAACTGCAGCCTTTTCAGCTTGTGTGCCTTTTCCAACACCCGGAGCACCGAGAAATACAAGCCGCATGATTTTAGCCGCTTCTCCCGCGCAACGGAGCCATCCCCTTACCCAAGAACCCATCATAATTCCGCATCAACATATGGGATTCAATTTGCTGGGCCGTATCCAGCCCCACGCCAATGACGATCAACAGGGAGGTGCCACCAAAATAAAATGGAACATTCAGCTTGTAAATCAACAATTCAGGAATCACACAGACGATGGCCAAATAGATTGCACCAGCAAATGTAATCTTGGTTAAGACGTTATAGATATAGTCTGAGGTTCGCTGCCCAGGCCGAATCCCAGGAATAAACCCGCCGTACTTTTTCATGTTGTCGGCCATATCAACGGGGTTGAGGACGACCGCCGTGTAGAAGAAACAGAAAAAGAGAATTAAGCCCACATACATCAATGTGTACAGCAGCGATCCAGGAGCCAGCTGATCCCCGATCGATTTCACCCATGGTGTTTCAAAAAATCCGGCAATGGTTGCAGGAAACGCAATGATCGAGGAGGCAAATATAGGAGGAATGACGCCCGCCGTATTGATTTTCAAAGGAATGTGTGTGCTCTGCCCACCATAGACCCGTCGACCGATCACCCGTTTTGCATACTGTACGGAAATTTTCCGCCGGCCACTTTCTAAAAAAACAATCGCGGCGACAACGCAGATCATTAAGAGCGCCAAGGCAATCAATAAAAACGCATTAAGCTGGCCGATTTCATATAAATTATAGGTCTGCGCCACGGCCGCAGGAAGCCTGGCTACAATACCAGCAAAAATGATTAACGAGATACCATTGCCAATTCCTCGCTCGGTGATCTGTTCACCGAGCCACATCAAGAAACCCGTGCCAGCCGTCAGTGTAATGACCGTCATCAGACGGAATCCCCACCCAGCGTGCAGCACGAACGCGCCCTGATTCATTTGTTCTAACCCAACCGCAATCCCAAACCCCTGAATCAGAGCAATACCGATCGTCCCGAACCGGGTATACTGAATAATTTTCTTGCGGCCACGCTCCCCCTCCTTAGCTAATTTAGTCAAATGAGGGACGACGACCGTCAATAACTGAAGGATGATCGATGCGCTGATGTATGGCATGATGCCCAGCGCAAAGATCGTCAGGCGAGACAGGGACCCGCCTGAAAAAATATCGAGGAACCCAAGCAAGGCCCCACCCTGTTTCTGCAAAAACTCGGAAAGGGCTTCACCGTTGATACCAGGAGTCGGGATGTGAGACCCGATTCGGTACACCACGAGCATGCCAAGCGTAAAAAGAACACGAGTACGCAGCTCGGGGATCTTAAAGATATTCTGAAAACTTGTCAGGAGCCGTTCAAGCACCGCCGATGACCTCGACTCGCCCTCCGGCCCCTTGGATTTTTGCTTCAGCCGATTTACTGAACTTATGTGCCTGAACAACGAGTGCTTTCTTTAACTCACCGTTGCCAAGAATTTTAATCGGCAGTTTTTTCCGCTTCACTAATCCAGCGTCAACCATGGCTTGCGGAGTGACGATCTCATTTCCAAGCCATCGTTCAAAACTCTTAATGTTGACGATGGAATATTCTGTCCTGGATGGGTTGGTAAATCCGAACTTCGGTAGCCTGCGCACCAACGGCATCTGTCCGCCTTCAAAGCCTGGGCGCTTGCCACCACCAGACCGAGCCAGAAGTCCCTTATGCCCTTTGGTGGCCGTTTTCCCGTGACCAGACCCAGGGCCACGTCCTATGCGTTTCCTTCGCTTCTTTGCCCCTTTTGCTGGAGCTAAATCATGAAGTTTCATGGCTTTCCAACCTCAAGCAGGTAGCCTACTTTTTGAATCAGTCCTCGCACCTGAGGCGTGTCTGGATGGACAACTGTCTGTCGAATACGTCGAAGACCGAGGCCACGCAATACAAGGCGATGCCGTTCAGGTGTCCCAATGGGACTCCGTCGTAACGTCACGCGCACGCTTTGAGCAGCATGCTCTGAAGTTTTAGGCGTCTTGGATGAGCTCATTAAACCGCAGCCCTTTCTCGACCATCAGGAAGTACTTGTCGACGGAAGCGAAGAACATCCTCTAAATTTCTCAATTGCGTCAGACCGTCTAGCGTTGCACGAACTGTGTTGAAGGGATTTCCACGGCCCAATGTTTTCGCAATGACATTATGCGCACCGACCAGCTCCACGACAGCACGAACCGCCCCCCCAGCGATGATTCCAGTACCGTCGACGGCCGGCTTTAGCAGCACATGCTCTCCACCAAACAGACCATGCACTTCATGCGGAATAGTTCCACCCTTCAGTGGAACATGAACAAGGTGTTTCTTGGCTTGTTCGACGGCCTTTGAAATCGCAACCGGGACTTCAGCGGCTTTTCCCTTGCCGATCCCTACCCACCCATGACCGTCGCCGACAACAACGAGCGCACAAAAGTTGAAACGTTTTCCGCCTTTCACAACTTTTGCCACACGATTGATAAATACAACTTTATCTTTCAGGCTTAATTCGTCGGGATTGACTCGCACGCTCTCACCCCTCAGTCCTAAGTTCAGTAACAGTTCGCCAAGAACTCACACGCTTTTCTTGCTCGACTCGCATCCCGCCTCAGCCTAAAATTGCAAGCCCCCTTCACGCGACGCATCTGCAAG
>JANPKE010000433.1:0-2620 GCA_031425875.1 Nitrospirota bacterium | reverse complement strand
CCCAGGGCGATGCCCACGCCGATGAAAAGGAGGATCGGGATATAGTTTCCCGGAACGGCTGTGTCGCCCATCCAGACCTCAGAACACGTTGCGGAGCGTTGGTGATGCCGTCATGCGTAGTTCCTCAAGCGGCAGATTGCGCTGCCAGTGCTGAACCAAAAAACGGTTTGTATTGCAAGCCGTCGAGTTCAGGGCGCACGAGGCCCTTGTGCTGGATGAGCACCTTGAAGGTCGTCCCCATCCCGTTCGGTCTAAGCAGATGAATCGCCGCGTTGAACTCCGGGCTGTCCTGTTTCAACTTCGCGATCATCTGTTCGACACCGAGTCCCATGAGAAAACTCATCTGGTTCGTGAAGCCGGTCGTCTGGAGTCCCTGTTCTTCGCCGGTCGCCGCCAAGCACGAAAAATCCACATGGGCGGTCATGTCTTGATCCCCCACCAGGAGGAAGGGATCTTCATTGACGGATTGCTGCGTGTAGCAGAGGAATGTCCCACCTTTTCGGTCGGACCGATAGAGGTCCTGTGCCGTGTGGCCATAATCGATGGTGAGCACAAAGCCACGATCCAGATGTCGAGCGACTTCCTTCATCCAATCCGGTGCCCGGAGATTGATTTCGGTTCGATAGCCTTCCGGCCACTCAGGGCTCAACCAATCCAGGTGATCGGCGAGGGTATCCGAGGACAGCGGCTTGAGACACTCACTGAACCGCCCGTCCCGATAGTCCACCCAGATTTCCTTGATTCCCTCTGTCGTAACCTGAACGCGGTGGACGGGAAACGAGTCGACGAGTTCATTGCTGAAGAACAAACCAGTCAGACTGTGAGGGGCCACATTGGGAAGATCGTCCGCCCATGTCACTAGGGCTGCTCGATCCAGCCAAGGAGCCAGGTTCCTGCGCTGCACTTCGCGCATGGCCGGGCTTCGGTCTATTAGGACATACCGAAGATGCTGAAAAAACGAACGGTAGCGCTGCTCGCATGTTGTCAGAATGTGCTTCGCCAACAAGCCTTTGCCTGGCCCCATTTCAACGATGGTAAAGGGATGGGGTTGGCCGAGTAATCGGTACATTTGTTCGGCTTGTGTGGCCAGAGCTTGCCCAAGGATGGGATGGACATCCGAGCTCGTGTAAAAATCACCTCGCCAGCCGATCCGTTCTTGGGCTGGTGGAGTACTACGCATGTAATAGCCGAATTGTGGGTGGTACAGCGCCAACTCCATGAAGCGGGCGAACGGAATTGGGCCTGACGCAGCGATCTCAGAGGCAATGGCAGCAATGAGTTCCGGGTGCCCTGTACTCACGGAAAGCTCCAAATTCACCATCCAAGATGGAAAAAGCAACACCCCTAGCTTATGGGCAACGTCTGCCCATGGCTTGGTGCCGAAGGGGCCGTAGAGTAGCCTTCGGAAGTGCGTTAAGTCAAGGCAGAGTCAGGGGGAATGGGGCGGTACTGTTTGCGTGGTATGGCTACGAGAGCGCAGGAGATCGGGGGCCCTGTGATGACTTGCCAGGAGACCGGCAATCGTGCCTGCCGAAGCTTCACAAGGGATGGCCGACGGCCTTATAGGCATGTGCGGGAAGGCGGAGATGGGTCAGTAGCGGCAGGATCTATCGCATCATGACATGGTCAGGTCTGGCCTCACGGCCAGAGCGGCACTCTTCACGTCCCGTGGCACTTCTTATATTTCTTGCCGCTGCCGCAGGGGCAGGGATCATTCCGGCCAACCTTGTTCTCTGTCCTCTGCGCGGGGGCCTGTGCCGTGATCGGTTCATCGCCGCGGTTGAAAGTGAGCTTGGGTGGTGGATTCGAAATGATCGGTTGCGGCGGAGGAGCCGGCTGCTCTCCTTCATGGCGGACGGCCTGCACATGGAAGAGCCGATCAAGCGTGTCGGATTTGACCCGGTCCATCATGCCGGCGAAGAGATCGAACCCCTCACGCTTATACTCAATCAATGGATCTTTTTGTCCGTAGCCACGAAGGCCAATGCCGTCTCGCAAGTGGTCCATCCCCAATAGATGGTCCTTCCAGTGATGGTCGATGACCTGGAGCATGAATGTCTTCTCAAGAAAGCGCATCAGGTCAGGACCTAGCTCTTGCTCCTTCTTGGTATAGGCGTCCCGAACCTGGGTGCGAAGGTCCTCCAGTAAGGCATCACGCCCGACATCCCGGAGGGAGTCTCCACCGTCATGCTTGCCCTGTGTGATATCCAGGCCGAACTGACTCTGCATGAGTTCGGTCAAACCTTTGACGTCCCACTCTTCCGGGTATTGTTCGGGGGGGCAATACACGCTAAGAGACGATTCCACCGAGCTTCCCATCATGTCATGGAGATCGTTGGTCAAGTTCTCTCCGCTCAGCACGGCGCGGCGGTGACGATAGATCACCTCGCGCTGCTTGTTCATGACATCATCGTATTCGAGGAGCTGCTTGCGGATTTCGAAGTTATGGGCTTCGACCTTCTTCTGCGCATTCGCGATTGCGCGGGTCACCATACCGTGTTCGATGGGCACTCCTTCTTCCATCCCGAGCTTGAGCATCAACTGAGACACTCGTTCAGAGGCGAAGATGCGCATCAGGTCGTCTTCCAGCGACAGGTAAAACCGAGAGGTACCTGGATCA
>JANPKE010000432.1:0-4703 GCA_031425875.1 Nitrospirota bacterium | reverse complement strand
CCGTACAGACGACGGCAGGCTCACCAGGGCCCACCTCGGAGAGAGCGAACCGCGAGGATCGTGTCGGCGGCAACGGGCAGAGAATTGTTCGTGGGGCGCTGAGCCTGCGAGATTCCGTGGTGCTGGGCGCAGTGCGCCATCGGACAGCCGACAGCACGCTTCGGTTTGAAGGACCTGTTGACGTTTCCGGGTCCCATTTCATGGAAAGCGTGGATCTCTCCCGGTCGATGTTCCACAAGCCGGTCGAGCTCTCACGAGCCACATTCGAGAAAGAAGCGTATTTTGTCCAGGGACAGTTCGCCATGCCGGTGGGGTGTCGGGAGACCAAGTTTGGCCCCAGCACCAGATTTCATCAATCTACATTTCGAGGCCCGGTGGACTGTACCAGTGCTCTCTTCGACGGCATGGCGGAATTCCTTGAAGTGACGTTCGAGCAGTCGGCGGTATTTGAGCGGTCGAGGTTCGGCCTGGGGACAGGATTTTCAGGGAGTCGCTTCAAGGGGCGGGTCAGCTTCAGCGAAGCGATTTTCAGCCGCGAGACGTTCTTTGGCTTCGCGGCCTTTGAGAGCGACGCGGTCTTTGCGGGTGCCCAGTTTTTGGGATCAGCGGATTTCTCCCATGCTGAGTTCCGGCAACAAGACGATCTGGCAAAAGCACGGTTTGATCACCCGCCTCTGTTAGACGAAACAAAGCGACTTGAATCAGCTCAGCCTGGCGGCCTTCTTCAAACCAGCAATGGACAGTATGCGCTCACTGCGATTTTTCTCATCGTGGCCGCTTTGCTTGTGGCCTATGCCGCAAAGCTCACATGAAGAGCACTCGATCATCCCCAACATATAGAATCAGGCTTGCCCGTCACCCCATAAGTTGATATAACGACGCCGTGGACTCTCAGGCCGAAGATTTTGAGCAAACAGAGCTCCCGTACCAGGTCCGTATCGAAAATTTCGAGGGGCCACTGGATCTGTTGCTGCACCTCATCAAGAAGAATGAGATCAACATCTACGATATCCCCGTCGCGATGATCGCCCGGCAATACCTCGAGTATCTGGAAGCGATGGAAGAACTCAATCTCAATGTGGCGGGGGATTTTTTGGTCATGGCGGCGACGCTCTTGCAGATCAAATCCAAAATGCTGCTGCCGGTGGATGAGACGGCCGACGATGACGAGGAGGGGCCGGACCCCCGGGAAGAGCTCGTTCGACGGCTGCTGGAATATAAGGGTTTCAAAGAAGCGGCCCGTCAGCTCGACGACCAGGAAAAGGTGTGGCGCGAGATCTTTTGGCGTGAGCAAGCGCTCTCAGTAGAAGCAGCGGTTGAGGAGGATCTTTCGCTGGAGAATGTCTCGCTGTTTGATCTAGTTGATGCGCTCAAGGGAGTGCTTGAGCGGAATCCGGGCAGTAGGCTCATTGAGATTGCGCCCGACAATCTCACGGTACGCGAGCGAATGAATCTCATTTTGGAAATACTCGAAGGCAAAGACTCGGTCTCATTTGCTGCGCTGTTTGAGGGATCGAGTCATCGGCTGATGGTTGTCGTGACGTTCTTGGCGTTACTTGAATTGATGAGACTGCGGGTGGCTCGTGTATTCCAAGCGGAAACATTCGGACCGATTTTAGTCTCACGGATGTTCTCCTTGGTGCCTGATCCGGCAGAACTTGACGATGTCGATATGGAATGGAGGGGGACATGACGCCACTGACGGCGGATCTGGTTCATGAGATGCCGGAGACGAGTACGGTGAATATGGAAGAGGCGAATGGATCGCCGCATGATCAGAGTATCGATGGCCCTCAGGTGCAAGGCATGGGGGAGCTCCAAGCGATTCTCGAAGCACTGCTCTTTGTTTCTTCCGAACCGTTGTCTGTGGCGCGCCTTGTGACCGTGATAGGGAATGTGCCGAAGATTGATGTGGAGGAGGCGCTGCGACATCTTGGCCAAGCGCTCGATCAAGATGGGCGCGCGGTGCGACTGGCTGTCGTCGCGGGCGGATACCGCCTCGTGACGAAGTTGGACTATGCGCCCTGGATCAAACGGCTGGACAAGGCCAAGACATCGGCGAAGCTGTCCCGGTCCGCGCTGGAGTCATTGGCGATCATTGCCTACAAACAGCCGTTGGTGCGGTCGGAGGTCGAAGAAATCCGTGGAGTGGAGACGTCCGGTGTCTTGCGCACGCTGTTGGAGCGAAAACTGGTGCGAATCGTCGGACGCAAAGAAGTCCCAGGTCGTCCGATCATGTATGGGACGACCAAGTTCTTTCTTGAACATTTCGGTTTGAGCGACCTCTCGCAGCTGCCACCTCTTCGTGAATTCAAGGAGCTCGGCGAGGCGGAGCAAGCACTCCTTCCGATGGACGGTGGAGAGGTGTTGTCTGACGAGGAATCGATTGAGACGATCGAGACAGGTGTGGAGCCCTCAGTGAACGGTGATCTTCAGACGTCGGCCCCTCTCGATGAAACCTTGGATCCCATTCCTGCCGCTCAATAAGTCAAGAAACAGATCGTCGGGAGCTCAGGCGCAGGGCGGTGTGTGGGGATGAGTCTTCGAGCCGTCACGAGACCCTTGGGCTTCACCAGCTTCCGGAATAAGAACGTTACTTTTTCCTAGTCGGTGGGTTCTTGAGTCGTTGGAGTTCTGCGCTCTGTTCGTCCACCTTTTTCTGGAGCGCTTTCAGCTCGTCCTTAAACGCCTGCAGGTCGGTCTCATTCTTGCCACCTGGTGCGGCTTGTATGGGAATCGATTGGGGCTGTTGTAGAACGGGCGCTGCGACCGTGGGGATCGGCTGTGCAACGGGGGCGGAAGGGGGAGGTGTCGCAAGGACTCTCGCCAGCAGTTGATAGTCAATGGCGAGTGATCGATCTTCAGATTTTCCAATCCAGCTCGATCGGTCATACGCATCCGGTCGGAGGGCGGCCTCCGGGAGGAAGGTCACTTCGCGGTCGCGTAGGCCATCCGTATCAGGGAGTGGACGTGGTTCTTTTTGGCTGGCGGTGGGTTTTTTCCCTGGATAATATCGGTAGTGCGTCAACGTGAAATGCAGCGAGAGGCCGTCAGCGAACAGATGCCCCGAGGTCGTCTCTCTATTTTGATTGATCTTTGGAGCCTGTGATAGCAGCGGTGTGGAATAGATATGAAAACCCACTCGTTGAGTGGGCGTCGCTTGCGCAAGGGCGGTGGCAATATGAGGGGTGAGGAATGCAATGTCGTCTTCGGAGAAGGTGCGAATATCGTTCAGGTTCGTTGACTTCAAGGCTTTGCCGAGCAGCAGCAAGAGTCCGCTTTTTTCTTTCGTGTGTACCCCGCGCAAGATGTCTGCGACGGTCGTTTCGGACAATTTGAGGGGATGTGCCGCCTGAGAGGAGTTGTCGAAGGCGTTCTCAAGAAACACTGTACCGAGAGGGGACTCGTGTATGGGGGTGGTGGGACGATGGCCGGCGCAACCAATTGCCAAACAACTTAATATGAGAAGGCTGAGACGCAATATCGTAGAGAAACGTTGCGTGAAATCCATGATGTTGTGTTGCTGGGTTGAGTTCAAGCGATGAGCAGTGTAACAGGAACATCCGATAAAAACAAAAAAGGACCGTCGACTAGTTCACTTAAGCTCGTCTCGTTTTGGCTCAAATATCATTCGTCTTTCAATAACGATCGAGAAGGCGCCGCCATTAAGCCCTCAAGCCTCTTGAAATTGGTTTAAGGTTTCTGCTGAGCGGGGAGGGGTGGGGGCACGGTCGCTGCGCTCCGAGCTTCCGCGACCGTGCCGACCTACGATCTCGGACCACGCCTTTTCACCATTGCGTCCCGATTCGGTACCGACTACCGGGTTTTTATCAACCGTAAAGGGTCAGGCTGTGTGCTGACCCTATGATCCAGCCAGATTCCTAAGTTCTCTCCTTTTTGTCCGCATTCCCTGTGCCTTCGATTAGTTCTCTGAATCTCCTCGTAGTTTCCCGGTAGTTTCCCAGTAGTTTTTCAGGACTTCCCCGATGGTTCTCCGGTGTCTTTTATGAGATCGTGGCGACACCACAAGAGCGGATAAGATACTTTGACATCGTGGAACAATAGGGCACATGAGAAGCAAAGCTGCAAAAACGTTTCCGCAATTATATCCAACGATGAAGATATTGAAGCCTTTGAGCAACTATTTGAATCCAGGTTAAACGAAGTAGAAGCCATCCTTAACAGCTTCCATTGGTACACAGCAGAGTTATTCCGGTGCTATGTTAAGCATGGCTCAATCCGTAAGGTATCTGAGGAAGTGGGCATACCATCTACGTCAGTATTCAATACTATTAAAAAGGTAAGGGCTAAAATCTTAGAACTATGCTCACAATAATAATCTACTCCCTTGCTTTTGCATGGGTGCTTAAATACCATGTAAAGGACAAACTGGAAGCAATTGTATTTGTTTTGAAAGGATGGAAGCTAAAGAAACCTTTCACCTGCTTTACCTGCATGAGTGGGTGGAGTGCTTTAATTGGTTCGTTTTGTTCCGGCTATGGGTGGCAATCGGTTCTAATCTGCTTTGTTACTATGGCTATCGCTGATATTATTAGTTCACTTCAAATGAGGTATCTGTGAACAAAAACTAACTTTTTATATATAAGGGTAATGAAAGTACCCAAAGAGTTAAAAGAAGCAGCCAAACAACTGCCTCCGCTAACATTCTTACAACCCAATGGAACGGGAACAACCGTTAACCA
>JANPKE010000431.1:0-2121 GCA_031425875.1 Nitrospirota bacterium | reverse complement strand
GAAGCAGGAGCAATCCGCGATTCGTCGCGAAGCCGCTTTCCGTCGTGCCTGATTTGGAGAATATGCCGACAATTCCCCGAACCACGATCACCAGCGAACCCCAGTATCAGGTTCCTTCTTACCAGGAACGTGCTTCTGGAGCAGGAGGACGTCAAGTGCCGGATTGGGCGCGTGACTGGCATGCGAGCAACCTGTCTTCCGGCTCGGCACAGGCCGAAGTGTGCACGCTATACATGGAATGGATACACCTTGTGCAGAAAACCCGTGGAGGGATGTTCTTTGGATCTGACCCTTCCTATGGGGGCGATATCACAGGGCGCAATCAGCGTGGGGCCAGCTACTCCTTCTACGACAATACGCGCTATATCGCACTGTCGAGGCTCTTCGGTACGGGGTTCATACCTATTGGGTGTTTCTAGATTTGTTTTTGGACCGGGCTCATCAGACCCGATAGAACTCGCGATACCACTTCACGAACCGAGGTATTCCTACTTCGATTGGTGTGGTCGGCTTGAAGCCGACGTCGTTGGAAAGATCATCGATGTCGGCATAGGTCGCCGGGACGTCCCCCGGTTGTAACGGCATCAGTCTCTTCTCCGCCTTCTTCCCCAGCGATTGCTCCAATACGTCGATAAAGTGCAGCAGCTCCACCGGCTGATGGTTGCCGATATTATAGATTCGCGCTGGAGCTGAGCTCGTTCCTGGATCTGGCTTCTCTCCTGACCACGCTGGATTGGCCGTCGCAGGATAATCCAGCGTCCGAATGATTCCCTCGACAATGTCGTCCACATAGGTGAAGTCACGTTTCATCTTGCCATGGTTGAAGACCTCAATCGGTTGGCCCTCCAAAATAGCCTTCGTAAAGATGAAGAGGGCCATATCGGGGCGTCCCCAAGGTCCATAGACGGTAAAAAAGCGAAGGCCTGTGCAAGGCAGTTGATACAGGTGTGCATAACAGTGGGCCATCAGCTCATTGGCTTTCTTACTGGCGGCATACAGTGAGACCGGATGGTCCACATTGTCATGTACGGAAAACGGCATATGCGTGTTGCCGCCGTACACGGAACTCGATGACGCATAGACGAGATGCTCGACCTGACTGTGCCGGCAGCCTTCCAGAATATTCATGAAGCCTTCGATGTTGCTCTCTGTATAGGCATGAGGGTTGATGAGGGAATAGCGCACGCCTGCTTGGGCTGCGAGATGAACGACCCGCCGTATGGGTGTGTCGGCAAAGAGGTCCCGCATCCCTTGTCGGTTGGTGAGATCGAGTTTGACGAAGCTAAATCGTTCGTGCGGCGTCAATTGCGCGAGCCGAGCCTGTTTCAATCGCACATCGTAGTAGTCGTTGATATTGTCGAGGCCGATCACCTGATCGCCACGGTCCAACAGGCGTTTGGCCACGTGAAACCCGATAAACCCCGCGGCGCCCGTCACAAGAATCGGCGGCTGCGTTCCAGTCATATCTACTCCTTCAAGAAAGAAAAGATGCTACCGTCTCTTGCCGGACTTCATAAACGGCGGATCGCCGTGATCCAACCGATACAGCGTCAGTGGAGCGAGGGCATCCCCCGCGGCAATCATTTCCACCTCACGGGTACCCGTTGCTCGGTACAGATCCAGCACGTGAGCATAATGATATCGACATTCCTGCCGAGCAAGAAGGTCTTTCAATTTCTCCGGTGGCTCCCAGTGCGCCGTCAATAGCGCCGTTCTGGCGGGATTGCGGCGGCTGAACATGAAGGACAAGTGATCGGGGTACCAGTCGGCTCCACCGGTGGCATAGGACACAAACAACCGCGGGTGGGCGGCTGCGCAGACGTCGGCCAGGTAGGCGTTCGTGAGATAGCCATTTTCGCCGACATCCAGCCATGTGCCTGGGTGGGCGAGCGGGGCATGGGCAGCATGGCTCCGGATTTCACGTAGCTGCTGTTGGGAGGCGAACACCAGCGGAATCGGTCCGTATCGCCCGGCCAATTGTTGAATGATATTGTCCTTGAGCGCGGATCGGCCGTCGTTCGTCGGGCCGCTGTCTGCATGAACGAGCACATTGTATCCCCGATCCGAAATCAGATAGCAATTCCGTGGCATGTTCAAATCGCAAGGGTCCTCGCCATAGAA
>JANPKE010000430.1:0-1902 GCA_031425875.1 Nitrospirota bacterium | reverse complement strand
GCTTCTCTGGGCCTCGCCGCCTTTATTGCCCTGATCGGTGGAATCATGTGGGTGAAGATTAGGCCTGGGGACGGACTCAGACCATGATGAATAGTGAGTAGTAAGTGTTTTTGGTTTTGGCGTTGAGGCTCCAACATCAATCAGGCAACAAGTACCACTCAATTCAACAAACTGACGAGAGCCTTGTCTCTCGAAAGACCGCCTTGCTACATTCATGACGATGACACTCCAGTTTCAGAAAAAAGATCCCCGGGTGACAATCGTCACCAGGTTTGGTGAGATTAAGATTCGCTTTTACGCAGACGCCGCACCACGCCATGTGGAGAACCTTATCAATCTCATCAAGATGGGGTTCTATGACGGCACCACATTCCATCGTGTGGTGCCTGGGTTCATCATCCAGGGCGGCGATCCGTTGAGCAAATCTCCCGAACGCAGCATCCACGGCACAGGCGGACCAGGATACTTTCTTTCCCCCGAACCGAACGACTACCCACACAAGCGAGGCGCGGTATCCATGGCGAAAATGCCACGTGAGAGCAATAGTACGCGCGACTTCAACGACAACGGTTCACAGTTCTTTATCTGCGTCGGAGACAACAGCGGGTTGGATCGGCGCTACACAGTGTTTGGAGAAGTCTTTCGTGGGATCGACGTCGTCGACAAGATTGTCGGTGTCCCTCGTGATGAGCGAGACAACCCACTCGATCCGATCAGGATTACGATGACCGTGAAGGAGTAAGCGATCAGGCGGCTGTGCAGCATTCCTATGGGTAGAGAGAATAATCATGTGAAGGGCGCCATCCTCTCGGCATCAGATGCTGAATCCATTCGACGAGCAGGAAGAATCATCAAAACAGGTGGACTTGTTGCATTTCCAACTGAAACGGTCTATGGACTCGGCTGCGATGCGTTGAATGCTGAGGCAGCAGCGAAGGTCTTTGAAGCCAAGCAACGTCCTGAGTTTGATCCACTCATCGTCCACATCGCTGACCTCAAGCAGTTGGAAACTGTGATTGGGTCCTTGCCCGATCTTGGTCAGCGCCTCATCGACGCCTTCTGGCCAGGTCCGTTGACCTTGGTATTGCCAAAACAGCCGGCTATTCCAGATCTCATCACCGCCGGGCTCTCAACGGTAGCAGTCAGAATGCCAAACCATCCCGTGGCGCAGTCTCTTATCCGAGAAGCAGACACCCCGATTGCCGCACCTAGCGCTAATCCTTTTGGCTATGTCAGCCCAACCACGGCTCAGCACGTTGCTGATGGGCTTGGCAATAGGGTGGATCTCATACTCGACGGTGGACCATGTCCGGTTGGAGTCGAATCGACGATCGTTTCACTGGCAGGGCCACAGCCCGAGTTATTGCGCCCAGGTAGCATTACCATCGAACAACTCAGCGCTGTCATCGGCGCTCTTCGCCGGGCATCGTCTGTGAATCAAATGCCACTTGCACCCGGTCAATTGCCACGCCATTACGCAACGAGGACGTCACTGATACTCTTACCCTCTGCCGAAGCAAGACCTCTTTTGAAAGATGACGAGCGCGCCGGCTTACTGATCAACTCGCACCCAAGAGACACCGACAATCGCTTTGCCGCTGTTGAAGTTCTCTCTTCAACCGGCGATCTGAGGGAAGCCGCACGCCACCTGTTTGCAGCGCTACGGAGGCTGGACTCCCTTGGTCTGGATAGAATTTATGCGGAGCCTTGTCAGGAAGAAGGGCTGGGGGTCGCGATCATGGATCGCTTGCGCCGCTGCGCGACGCCGTAATCCATGACTGTTCGTCGCTATCGCGCCTCTCCCCTTCGCTCATTGCGACGATACTCACCGCTACTTGGCGAGGCCGAGCACTTTCACCGATGCGCGTGCGGCTGTGCGAGCTTTGACAGCAGGATTGAGTA
>JANPKE010000429.1:0-1666 GCA_031425875.1 Nitrospirota bacterium | reverse complement strand
GTCAATAACTGGATCGGATCGATCACCAGATTGACACCCATTTTGTTCAACATGGACATCATTGCCTGAATCGTGAACTGTCCGCCGATGACTCGGTCGCCGGTACTGTCCAGACCAACCACCAAACCGTAACCAAGCAACTGGTTTTCGCGAACGCCTTCAATCACGCCGATATCCTTAATCCTCACCGCATCGGCGCCGGAAGGTGTCAATAAACCACCGGTCAGGACCAGCACACTGACTAGAGAGATCCACCGTATGAACATGTGTGAGGCACCTATCCTCTCCACGAACGTTTTGGAACAGAGACCTGTAACCGAGGACCAAGTATGATGCGCGACAGCCATCCTTGCTCAGAAGCCAATTCCTTCCCCGAGGCGTGATCAGCATCATCAAACGCATGGAATCGCATTCTGCTCCCAAACGTGGGAGGATCAAAATCAGCCCGTCGGACCACCCCACTCTGCACCATCATCTGGAGGGTATGGGGATTCAAAGGACGCCGCTTGAGAATGCCTCTCGGAGTCGGTTTGCGTCTCGGCGGAACCGCCATAGCCCCTCTCCTCCTCAGAATGGATAGACCCAATCAAGAATGCGAATGAACCACCCCGGTCGCTGCACATCGTCCAGCACACCCAGGCCTGAGTATTCGATTTTAGCGTCCGCAATGGCGCTTGAGGCCACTGTATTCTTCGTATCCACATCTACACGCCGGACAATCCCACCGATCGTCATCAGCTGTTTTTCACTGTTGACGCTGACCTCACGCCGCCCCTCGATCCGAAGATCCCCGTTGGGAAGGACCTCTGTCACGATCGCAGAGATGGTCCCTGTCAATGTGCCTTCACGATTGGTGGAACCTTTCCCATCGAACTTGTTATTGGCGTTCGCATTGATTCCGAATCCACGCTTCGTTTCATCGCTGAAGCGGATCCCCGGAAGCCCAATATATCCCATACCGCTGCCGATCATGCTGTTTTTAATCGTCGAATCCCGTTGAACCGCCGTATCCGCTGACTTTGATCCTTTATGAACTTCGGAGATTTTCACGGTCAGAATATCCCCGATCCGCATGGCACGCATGTCCTCATAGAGATAGGCTCGTCCGTTTTCTTCCTGCCAGAGCGAGCCAAGCGTCTTAGGAGGAGGAAGCAGTGGCACAGTCACCTTGCTCGACGGGCTCGGCGGGCTTGAACATCCTTGCAGTGCGATGGAGATGATCAGACTACGTACAGCCATATGAAAAGACAGATTACAGTGAATGTGCATGTTGTTCTCTGGCATGATTCAGCTAGAACTCCACCTCAACAAGACTGGGAGCCACCACTTTGGCTCTTAGTTCCCTGCCGGAATCCAGGTTGGTGACCATGACGGTCTGTCCGACTTGTCCGTTCGCTTTCGTCACGCCATTGGCCCGAATCGACAGGCCTCCCCGCCGTGCCTCGATGAGGACTCGATCACCCTTCTTGATCACCAATGGAGGCTTCACAAAGGCTGAGCGTAGCGGTGTCTCGGGCGGGAGAGGTCGTGATGCGCTCTTTCCGACGACCTCTGCTTGATCGGTAATGAAGGGATGGTTCACCTGCTGAACCCGCAGTCCGACCGTCTTGAGATCGCTCATATCAATCAGTTCTTCGGCTTTCAGAAAGCGGGTGACAACAACCGC